>JAVBNK010000016.1:0-7177 GCA_031551595.1 Rikenellaceae bacterium
GATGGAGTGGCTCCACCGCCACCGCCGCATCGCCGCACCGGAGCGGACCACCATCGGCGTGGTCGGCGTGGGGCATGTGGGCTCTCTGGTGGCGCAATACGCCGCCGATTGGGGTTTCCGGGTGCTCTGCTGCGACCCCCCGCGCCAACGCGGCGAGGACGATGGCACGCTTTACCGCCCCGACCGATTTTACCCGCTCGACGAGATCGCCCGCCAGGCCGACGTGGTGACTTTCCATGTGCCGCTCACCTGCGAAGGCCCCGACGCGACGCCCGGAATGGCCTCCGCGGAATTCCTGCGCAGGCTCAAGCCGGGCGCCGTGGTGCTCAACTCGTCGCGCGGCGAGGTGGCGGCCAGCACGGCCCTGCTGGCCGCCGTGGAAAGCGGGCATTGCCAATGCGTGATCGACACCTGGGCCGGGGAGCCGCATCCCGACCCCCGCCTGCTGGATGCTGCGCTGCTGGCCACCCCCCATATCGCGGGCTACACCGTACAAGGCAAGGCGATGGGTACGGCGATGGCCGTGCGGACACTCGCCCGGCGGTTCGGCTGGCCGCTTACGGAGTGGTATCCCGAAGGCGAAAGCCTGCGAAGCCGCCCGTCCGCGATCGCCTGGGACGAGATGTGCGCCCGTATGCCCCGGTATTTCGACATCGAAGCCCTCAGCCGTACCCTCAAAACCTCGCCCGGCCGGTTCGAGGCCCTGCGCAACCACTACGACTACCGGCAGGAATTCTTTTAACCTAACCCGTTGTGCACTCGGGCAT
The DNA here is from genome assembly GCA_031551595.1 of Rikenellaceae bacterium. GTDB lineage: Bacteria > Bacteroidota > Bacteroidia > Bacteroidales > Rikenellaceae > JAVBOW01. Next base: position 768 of record JAVBNK010000016.1, read on the forward strand.
ATGAACGGCACAGATATCAAAAATCATGTCGTCCCCTCTGTGATTCGACCTTGACCTTGAGGTCAAGGTCGGCAGCCCTCCGCATGGGGCGGACTGCAACTCGCGAAGGCTCGTTTCCGCCCTCCGCCGGCGGCAAACTGCGTGTTTTGTTTTGGAAAACAGGGAAATCCGATAGCCGGGATGATGGGGAGCCAATCTGCCTGCCCCGTTGTGCGGCCCGGCGACTTCGTCCTCCCGGCCGCATCACGTAAATCATACGATATTACGTCTGCGATTTGGACATCTCCTAAATTATCACTTACCTTTGTGGGTTTATTCTAAGGTATCTGGATATGTATTCCAAAATCATCCGCCCGCTGCTGTTCCGGCTCTCGCCCGAAACCATCCACGACATGATCGTATGTGGCCTGCGCATAGTCGGTTACATCCCGGGCGCCGTATGGCTGATGAAACGCATGGCGGCCATGCGCCACCCCTCGCTCGAACGCGAAGTGTTCGGCATCACCTTCCCCAACCCCATCGGCCTGGCAGCAGGCTTCGATAAGGATGCCGAGGTCTACGAGCAACTTACTGGATTCGGGTTCGGGTTCGTCGAGATCGGCACCATCACCCCGCGTCCGCAACCCGGGAACACCCCGCCGCGCCTGTTCCGCCTGCCGAAGGACTCGGCGCTGATCAACCGCATGGGATTCAACAACCGCGGGATGGAAAACGCCTTCCGCAACCTCGAACATAAAAAACCACATACGATCGTGGGCGCCAACCTGGGCAAGAACACCCTGACGCCCAACGAAAACGCCGCCGCCGATTACCTGCGGGTGTTCCGGACGCTGTACGAGCGGGCCGACTATTTCGTGGTCAACGTGAGCTGCCCGAATGTGGCCAAAATGACCTGCCTGCAGGACAAGGACAACCTGCGCGAGATCCTGGCCGGGCTGCTCGACTTCCGCCGCGGACAAAACAGCTATCGCCCGATCCTGCTCAAAATATCGCCCGACCTGACCCTGGCGCAGGTCGACGAAATGATCGAAGTGGTGGTCGAGAGCGGCCTGGACGGCATCGTGGCCACAAATACCACCATCTCGCGCGAGGGGCTGAAGAGCGATCCGGCGCTGATCGGGAAGATAGGCAACGGCGGCCTGAGCGGCGCTCCCCTCACCGGGCGTTCGCTGGAAATGGTACGCTACATCCACCGCAAGACCGAAGGACGCTACCCGATCATCGGCGTGGGCGGGGTGATGACCCCGCAGGACGCCGCCGACATGCTCGCGGCAGGGGCCTCGCTCGTGCAGGTCTACACCGGCTTCATCTACGCCGGGCCGTGCTTCGTCAGGAAAATCTGCAAACTAATCCGTAAAAATAATGGCTAAATCACGCAGCCTGAGCCTCACCGTCAAAGGATTGGTGGTAGGCGCATTGATCTTATTGCTCCTGATCCCGTCGATCATTATCGGTGAGCTGGTGGGCGACCGCTCGTCGCGCCAGCGCGAAGCCGTCGACGAAGTGAGCGCAAAATGGGCCCACGGACAGAAATTGATCGGCCCGATCCTGATCATCCCCTACTGGGAAACCCAGGCCGAGAACGTGCGTTCAGGCGGGTCGGTGACTGAAATCTCAAAGCAGGTGCGCAAATTGTGCTATGTGCTGCCCGACCAACTGACCGTCAACGGCGAACTGCAGCCCCAGACCCGCAAGCGCAGCATCTTCAAGATCACGGTCTACCAGGCCGGCCTCGATATCCACGGCACGTTCGCCCCGATCGACTATGCGGCGCTCGGCTTGCAACCCGGGCAGATGATCCCCGACCAGGCGCAGGTGTGCCTGGGGCTGAGCGACTTCCGTGGCATCGAAAAACAGATCGACATCCGGTGGGACACCCTGGCCATGCCCCTTTCGACAGGCATGGTTCGTAACGACGTGATCGACACGGGCCTCGCGGCTCCGGTCGTGCTCACGGACGGCCCGCACACCTTCTCGATGAAACTCAACCTGCGCGGATCGGAAGAGTTCTTCGTCACCCCGGTGGGTATGTCGACCTCGGTGAAACTCTCCTCGACCTGCGCCGACCCGTCGTTCACGGGCAATTTCCTGCCCAACCTCCCGGCCGAGATCACCAAAGACGGCTTCACGGCCGAATGGAACGTACTGAGCCTTAACCGAGAGTACCCCCAGGCATGGTGCGGGGACGCCTACGATACCTCCGGGTCATCGTTCGGCGTGGAACTGATGCAGCCCACCGACACCTACGCCAAAACGACCAAAGCCGTCAAATACGCCATCCTGTTCATCGCCCTCACATTCGTGGTGTGCTTCCTGCTCGAAGTGCTCCAGCGGCGCAATATGCATCCGCTGCAATACGTGCTGGTAGGGCTGGCGCTGTGCCTGTTCTACACGCTGTTGCTCTCCATCGGCGAGTACACCGGCTTCAACTGGGCCTACCTGATCGCTTCGGCGGCCACCATCGCGCTGATCACCTGGTATGCCCACAGCATCTTCCGTAAATGGGCCGTGGCGATGCTTTTCGCCGGCGTGCTGGGTATGCTCTACGCTTTCATTTTCATCCTGCTGCAACTGCAGGACGGAGCGTTGCTGTTCGGCAGCATCGGCCTGTTCATCCTGCTCGGGGCGATCATGTACTACTCGCGCAAAGTCGACTGGCAAACCGAAGAACTCCCCGAAGGGAGCAATAACACCCCGACTCCGCCGCCCTACCAGCAATGAGGGCCGCCGTCATCACCATCGGCGACGAATTGCTGATCGGCCAGGTCGTCGACACCAACTCGGCCTGGATCGCCGCCCGGCTCAACGAAGCGGGGGCGGTCGTGGCCTGGAAATCGACCGTGGGCGACGAGCGCGAACAGATCCGCACGGCAATCGACACGGCACTGGCCGCCTACGACCTGGTGATCACCACGGGCGGCATCGGCCCCACGCGCGACGATATCACCAAAGAGGTGGTCGCCGGGCTGTTCGGATGCCCGTTGGTGCGCCACCAACCTACCTATGACCACATCGCACGCATGATGGCCCAGCGGGGCGTGGAATTCAACGCACTGAACCAGGCCCAGGCCCTCGTCCCGGAGTGCGCCCGGGTGTTGCATAACGCCAACGGTACCGCGCCCGGCCTGTGGCTGGAACGCGGCGGCCATCTTTTAGTCGTGCTGCCCGGCGTGCCGTTCGAAATGGAGGCGTTGATGGCCTCGGAAGTGCTTCCGCGGCTGCGGGAGCGCGGCGGGCTGACGGGCATCGTCCACCGCACGATGGTCACCTCTGGCATCGCCGAATCGGTGCTCGCCGAGCGCATCGCGCCGTGGGAAGACGCCCTGCCCGAAGGCATCCGGCTCGCCTACCTGCCCTCGCCGGCCGGCGTAAGGCTACGCCTGTCGGCCTACGGGGTCGATCCCGAGGCCGCTTCGGCGCAGATCGGCGCCCTTTTCCGTGAATTGGAAACGATTATTCCCCGGTTCGTGGCCGGATACGGCGAACAAAGCGCCGAGAGCTATGTGGCCGGACTGCTGCGTGGACGCGGACAGACCCTCGCCGTGGCCGAATCGTGCACCGGGGGGCGCATCGCGTCGCGTTTCACCGCCATGGAAGGCGCCTCGGACTACTTCCTGTGCGGGGTGGTTTCATATAGCAATAATGCGAAGGTGTCGGTGCTGGGCGTGCGTGCGGAGGATATCGCCGCGCAGGGTGCAGTGAGTGCGACGGTGGCCGGGCAGATGGCCGCAGGCGTGCGCCGTATCAGCGGCAGCGATTACGCCATAGCCGTCACCGGCGTCGCAGGCCCCGCGGGCGGCAGCGATGAAAAACCCGTAGGCACGGTGTGGATCGCGGTGGCAGGGCCGTCGGGCGTGGTGTCGCAGTTGCACCGTTTCGGCCGCCTGCGTGCGCAGAACATCGAACGTGCCGCCACCGCAGCGATCAACGCGCTGCGGGAAACGCTGACGGACCATACTCCGGACAAGGGTTAAATACCCCGCAGCGTGCTGCGGGGCATGGCAAGGGCGCAGTTCCTGCGGCAACGGCAACATCCCGCGGCCCGCGCCTACGCTCGCGCGAAGGCAGAATCGAACCCGTTCGAATTATGCAGGGCAAGGAGGAGGAAAAGCTCGCTTCGCGGGCTTACTTGCCGCCCCGCAGCCGCAGGATGTGAATCACGGCAATACCGCAACCGACGTTGCGTGTGAGGGCAGAACCCAGTTTGCCTAAGGTATGCCGGGCCGCGGGGAGGAAACCCACGCCATGCACGGGTAACCGGAGTTGCGGTTAAACTCATAAAGAATACACAACCCCGTAGCGTGCTGCGGAGTATGGTAAGGGCGCAGTTGCCTGCGGCAACTGCCAACCGACGCCAAGCAGGGCGCCATCAAACTTGTTTGAATGGCCGAGGTGCGAAGAAGGAAAAGCCCGCGGCAACTGCCACATCCCGCGGCCTGCGCCTACGGCGTGCGCCCGCAGCCGCAGGATGGAAATGCAAAACGCAGTAAACTGTAAGGGAAATAAAGAACCCCGCAGCAACCGACGCTGCGAGCGAGGGCAGAACCAAGTTTACCTGAGTTATGCTGGGCCGCGAGGAGGAAACCCATGCATCGCATGGGTAACCAAACCGGCGGGGAATTGAACCCCTGAAGATTAAACCATTAGAGATTAAAGGCCTGTGGCGGGCAAACCGAAGCCGCAGGCAATAGATTCCAGTCCGACGCCGGGGGCGGTTACGGGCCGGGCCTTGCCGGGGTAAGACCGGACAACACAGAAACAGATGATCATGTCGCCTATATCCTCTATCAAAAACATCGTGTTCGACCTGGGCGGGGTGCTCGTGGACCTCGACCGTGAGGCGTGCGTACGCAGTTTCGCGGAAATCGGGTTCCCCGAAGCCGCCGGCATGCTCGACCCCTACAAACAATCGGGCATCTTCCTCGACCTCGAGGAAGGAACGGCCTCTCCCGAAAATATTTATGAATATGTGGCCGCCCGTGCGTCGCAACGCGTCACACCGCAGATGGTCGACCGCGCGTTGTGCACATTCCTGGTCGACCTGCCGCAGTATAAGCTCGACATGCTGCTGGAACTGCGCCGCCGATACCGCATCTTCATGCTCAGCAACACCAATCCTATCATGTTCCCCTATATCGTGCACCGGTGGTTCTCCGACGGCGGCCACACCCCGCAGGATTACTTCGACCGCATGTTCCTGTCCTACGAGATGAAACTGGTCAAGCCCGATCCGGCGATTTTCCTGCGGATGGCGGCCGACGGGGATATGATACCCTCCGAAACGCTCTTCATCGACGACGGCCCGGCCAACATCGAAGCCGCCGCAGCCCTCGGGTTCCGGACCTACCCCGCCCGCGCAGGCGAAGATTTCAGAGGGATATTCGACGACCCGGGATAACGGAATAAAGATGCATAGTCACCCACCATAAAAAGCCGCAGGCCAAAGACCTGCGGCTCCTTCGTTTGTGAAGATAGGGATATATAAAGGTTTATGCGTAAACCTTCACGGGAACGGTGCCTTCGAGGGCACGGATGGCGTTCGACACGAGCGCTTCGAGCTCGTTCTCGCCGGGACGCACCACCACAGGGGCGATGAATGAAGTCATGCGCCTGATGTAGTCGCAGATCGCAGGGTTGTGGGCGATTCCGCCGGTGACGATGATCGCATCGACACGGCCTTCCAGCACGGCAGCCATCGAACCGATCCACGTGCCTACACTGTAAGACATCGCATCGGTCACCAAAGCCGCCTTCCGGCCGCGTTCGCTGTCCTCTTTGGCCAACGCCTCGACCTCGCGCATACTGTTCGTGCCCAGCAACGCCAGCACGCCGCCCTGGCCGCAGATCAGTTTTTTAACCTGGGCGAGGGTATATTTGCCGCTGAAGCACATCTCGGCCAACTGGCCGGTCGGCAGGCTACCCGACCGCTCCGGAGAGAACGGGCCTTCGCCTTCGAGGGCGTTGTTCACGTCGATCACCTCGCCTTTGCGGTGCGCACCGACCGAAATACCGCCGCCCAGATGGGCTACGATCAGGTTGAGCTCTTCGTATTTTTTGCCGATCTTTTCGGCGTACTCGCGGGCCACCGCCTTCTGGTTCAGGGCATGGAAGATCGACACGCGCTGCATATCGGGCAGGCCGCACACCCGCGCCACTTCCTGCATCTCGTCGACCACCACCGGATCGGCGATGTACGCCGGGACGCCCGCCTCACGGGCGATGCTGTCGGCGATCAGGCCGCCGAGGTTCGACGCATGTTCGCCGTTCACGCCCTTCAGAAGGTCGTTGCGCAAAGCGTCATTCACCCCATACACACCTGATTTAATATATTTTACTAGTCCGCCGCGACCGAACACCGCATCCAGCGATTCAGGATCGATACCTGCTTTCGACAAAGCATCCAACACGGT
>JAVBNK010000108.1:0-6400 GCA_031551595.1 Rikenellaceae bacterium
GTCGTCGTAGGAGTCGTCGCCCTCGAAACCGCCGAATTCGGCCATCGCTTCGTCGAAGATCGAAGGTCCGGCCGGCGCCAGCGCCTCGAATTGTCCCGGCGCATCGCCGGCCGAGGCGACGCAACGCGGGTATTCCACCCCCGGTTCGCCGGTGAGCGTGGCCGTGAGTTCCATATACAGCGAGCGGTCGTTCAGAAAGTCGAATGTATAGATCAGGCGGTCATGATTGCGGTGGATGAGGTTACCGAGGGTCGCCTCGTCCATGGACTGCGCCTCCCCGCCCATATCGAGCAGGGTGTATTCCTGCAGTTTGTTCCACTCGCGGTCGGAGCGAAAAAACGAAGCCATCTGGCCGGAGTCATACTTCAGGTCGCTGCATATAAATTTGTGTAATTCAGATAATTTCATGTCATATGCGACTTCGTATTCGCGTACGAAATCGTCGTTCTCGTCACTGAGTACCGTAAAATGGAAAACCATCGACATAGCTGTAATTTTGTGCAAATATATATCAACCCCAACCATTACACAAATCGTGCAGCACCCAGGAATTCCATCACGTCGCACCGGTCGGGGTAATCGGCCGGGCCCGGGTATTGCGACCGGCCGAAAGGGACGGCGGCGCCTTCGGAAACGACGCATTGCAGGCGGCGGTCGTTCGCTGCGATCCATTCGTCCACCTCCGCCGGACTGTCGTAAACGCGGTAAACGATCTCACTGATACGGACCGGACAATCCTGGCCGGGGCGCACCGTGAAAAAGCCACCGTCGATATAATCGCAGCCGTTCATGCGGAGCAATGCCTTGCTTTGCAGGTAGTTGTTGCGGTATTTGCCGTGAATGCCCGGATATGCGGAAAGGATCGCGACGAGTTTTTCCATGTCATAGCCGCGCGGCACGAACAACAGGCTTACGTTACGGCAACCCAATCCACTGTAACTGAATATATCTTTGGCGAGCAATTGAAGTGATACTTCATTTTCGCGGCCGGTCAGCACGCCGACCGACGAACGGCTGCCGCGCAGTAAGGACGGCGTATCCGGGTAGCGGTCGCGCAGTTGCCGGACAGTGTTGTCGCTCCCGGTGGCGATCAGCAGGCCGGGAGAGGAAAAGAGCCCGTCAATCAACTTCAGATTATAATCGATATTTTTCAGTAATCCAATGACATACATCATTAAAACCCGGTCTTTGCCGGAGGTTTTTACATGGCACTCATAGCCGCACGCCACGCCATACAGAAGGTCGGCGAAACCGACCAGCGGAATGTTGCCGGCCATGATGATCCCGAGCGTCCGGCCGTGGGCGGCGGGCAGGCGGTAGCCGTCGAGCCATGCGGCCAGCAGGGCAGGGTCGAGCATCGTTTCGCGGATGGCACCCACAGCCATGCAGACCGATTCCGCCGTGAACCAGCCGTTCGCGGCGACAGCTTCCTCCACGACCCCGCACGAACGTCCGTCGCTGCCGAATCCGGCCAGCCTTCGTCCGAGTTCCGAAAAAATATCTATGACCCGCTGTTTTTCCATCGCCGCGAAGGTAATAATTTTTGGCCGGAGCCGAAAAAATAACCACCTTTGCATTACAAAACCAGAAAATGAAATTCCTCGCGCTGATCCCCGCCCGCTACGCCTCGACCCGTTTCCCCGGCAAACCCCTGGCCGATATCGCCGGTAAACCCATGATACAAAGGGTATATGAACGAGCATCGGCCCATTTCGAGGCGTGCTTCGTAGCTACGGACGACGACCGCATCGCGCGGGCCGTCGAAGGTTTCGGCGGCAGGGTGGTGATGACCTCGGCCGACCACAAAAGCGGCACGGACCGTTGTGCGGAAGCCCTCGGCCATGCCGAACGGCTGATCGGCACACCGTGCGACGTGGTGGTCGACATCCAGGGCGACGAACCTTTTTTAGCCGACGAGCACCTCACGAAAATAACATCGCTGTTCGATACCCCCGGAACCGAAATCGCCACATTAATAAAACCTTTCGGCCCGGGCGAGGACATTTTCAATCCCAACCTGCCCAAGGTGGCCGTTTCGGTGGCAGGTACGGCGCTCTATTTCAGCCGCTCGGCGATCCCTTACCTCCGCGGGACAGATGCCGCACAATGGCAGGCCAGCCATCCGTACTACAAACACATAGGACTGTACGCCTATACTGCGGAAACCCTGCGCCGGATCACGCAACTGCCGCAGGGCGAGCTGGAGAAGGCCGAATCGCTGGAACAATTGCGGTGGCTCGAAAACGGCTATATGATCCGCGTGGCGGTCACCGCGACCGAGACCATCGCCATCGACACCCCGGAAGACCTCGCACGTGTGTTGGCCGGGTTGTAGCGGCCAATCATTTTTTTGCACAGGATTGCGCATATTTCGGAATATTTCTTAATTTTGTGCGGTGACATCCTGTAAATCCTGTCCGTTCCCGGACGTTCCTGATCCAGAATTCCCTATTTAAATATTTGCCAAAATGCTTGATATGGATGCCCTGAAGGGCAAGACACTTGTTGAATTGCGTGAGCTGGGCCGTTCGCTCGGGATCAAAAAGCAACTCAATAAAAACGAACTGATCGATATGATTATAAAGGCTTCGGCGAGCAGCGCCCCGGAGCCCAGGCAAAATACGCAACCCGAGGCCGATCCTGGACGCAGAAGGCGCCAGAGAATGAATTTCGACTCGGTATGGAAGAGCGGCGGGCGGGCTGAAAAGCCTGCGAACCCCGCACCTGAAAATGTGACAGAGGAAGCTCCTGCCGCCGAACCGCCTCAGGAACCACAGCAGGAAAAACCCGGAAACAAACGTTTCGACAAACGCCAGAAATTCCAGGACCGCCGTAAACAACAACCGGTAGAAACGCCGGAGCGGGAAACTCCGCAACCCTTCCAGCAACAGCAGCGAAAAAACCGCCGCCAGCAGGGACAATTGTCCATGGAACTGCATGATATGGATGCCTCGATCCTGCCTGAAGAAGCCGCGGGGCACGACGAAGAGCAGGCGGTGGCCGAAATTGCAGTCCCTGTGATCGCGGAGATGCCGCATACGCCCGAGCCGCAGAGGGTCAACGACAAACGCCGCGCGAACAGGCCGCATGTGGAAACGGCCGAAGATTTCGCCGGTGTGATCGAAAGCGAAGGCGTGCTGGAGATCATGCCCGACGGCTACGGGTTCCTGCGCTCGGCGGATTATAACTACCTGAACTCGCCGGACGATATCTATGTATCTCCGTCGCAGATCAAGCAAATGGGCCTCAAACCCGGCGACTCGGTGCGCGGCTCGATCCGTCCGCCCAAGGAAGGCGAGAAATATTTTCCGCTGATCAAGATCTCGCGCATCAACGGCCTCGATCCCGAAAGCATACGTGACCGTGTGCAATTCGAATATATGACCCCTCTGTTCCCGACCGAAAAATTCACCGTGACGGGCAATGGGCACAACAACCTGACGACCCGCGTGATCGACCTGTTTTCACCGATCGGTAAAGGACAACGCGGCCTGATCGTGGCCCAGCCCAAAACGGGTAAGACCATCCTGATGCAGACCATTGCCAACGCAATTGCCGACAACCACCCCGAGGCTTACCTTATCGTACTGCTCGTGGACGAGCGCCCCGAAGAAGTTACGGAAATGTCACGCAACGTGAAGGCCGAGGTGGTCGCATCGACGTTCGACGAACAGGCTTCGCACCACGTGAAAGTGGCCGAAATGGTGCTCGACAAGGCCAAGCGGCTGGTGGAATGCGGACACGATGTGGTGATCTTCCTCGACTCGATCACCCGTTTGGCGCGCGCTTACAACACCGTGCAACCCGCCTCGGGCAAGGTGCTTTCGGGCGGTGTGGACGCCAACGCGCTACACAAGCCCAAGCGTTTCCTGGGGGCTGCGCGCAACACCGAGGAGCGCGGGTCGCTCACCATCATCGCGACCGCCCTGATCGACACCGGGTCGAAAATGGACGAAGTGATCTTCGAGGAGTTCAAGGGTACGGGCAACATGGAGCTGCAGCTTGACCGCAAACTGGCCAATAAACGTGTTTTTCCTGCGGTGGACATCATGGCTTCGGGTACGCGCCGCGAAGACCTGCTGCTGAGCAAGGAAGTGCTTCAGAAAACATGGATCCTGCGCCGCCACCTGGCCGATATGACCTCGGTCGAAGCGATGGAAGAGATCAAAAAGCACATGGAAAACACCCGCAACAACGAAGAGCTGCTCATCACGATGAACAAATAATCCGGTGCGGTTGGAATGTAGCGAAAGTCCGGCTGTAATATCGGGCCCTTTTATGCTGCCGGTAAAAAATAGGCGGTCGTATGTAGGGCGATGTTGGAAAAAACATTATATTTGCACTGCATAATGCACTGCGGAAATAGCTCAGTCGGTAGAGCATCAGCTTCCCAAGCTGAGGGTCGCGAGTTCGAACCTCGTTTTCCGCTCCAGAAAAAGGGTCCGGGAAACCGGGCCCTTTTTTGCCACATATCAGAATAAATCGCATTTCATGCGAACATTGGCGCGATTCGTGTCGTATATTTGTATATCTAATTAAACCATATCCCTATGAAAAATCCAATCACAGAATCGGTCATGTCCGCCGTACGCAACTGGTGGATCTCGTTGCTCCTGGGTATTTTATTCGTCGTTGCGGCGCTTTGGATGATGGCCGCTCCGGCGGCGACGTACGAGGCGTTGGTCCTCTTTTTCAGTGTATTCATGTTCGTGAGCGGAGTGTTCGAGATCGCTTTCGCAGCATCGAACAGCAAACGCCTCCGCGGATGGGGATGGTATCTGGTCGTGGGTATCATCGACCTGCTGCTGGGCACCTACCTGATAAGCCATCCCGGACTGACAGCCATCATCATCCCATACATCGTAGCATTCTGGCTTATGTTCCGCGGCTTCTCGACGATGGGCTTTTCGTTCGACCTGAACGGCATGGGTATCAAAGGCTGGGGCTGGTACCTGGCGTTGGGCATCCTGGCTGTGATCTGCGCCATACTCATTATATGGTCGCCGTTCACCGGCGTGTTCATGGCCGTCTATATGACCGCATTCTCATTCTTGTTTATCGGCATTTTCCGTATTTCGCTGGCCCTGAAACTCAAAAAAATAGGCAAGCATATCGAATCGTAGACAGGAAGAAATCCTGCACGGGCCGGGATGCGCTTTCACGCATCCCGGCTTTTATATTTGGCATAGTAAATGTGCTGCACTTTGGAAAATACGATACTGCTATGCCTCAAATTTTTACAAAAGCCCTCGCAACGTTGCTGCTTGCCTCACTGGCATTGGGCGCCGCAGCCCAGAAAAAAGAAAAACCGCACGTTTCGTTCCGCGACTCGCTGGACGGGGCGTTCGACATGAGCGACTGGCTCATTACCAAGAAAGGCTTCCTGCCTTTTCCCATACTGATTACCGAGCAAGCCGTAGGCGGTTTCGGCGGCGGCATCGTGCCGATTTTCATCTCGCCCCAGGCCCCGATGGAATTCAATGGCAAAATGGTCCCTTCAATGCCCACGATCACCGCAGGGATCGCAGCCTACACGCTCAACGATACCTGGATGGTGGGCGGCGGACGCATGGGCAGCATCCATAAATGGAAAATGCGCTACATCCTCGGAGGCGCCTACGCAAACGTGAACATGAATTTCTACCACACGTTCCCCGACATCGGCGAGCGAAAGTTCGAATTCAATATCCGCGGCGTGCCCGTGTACGGTTATCTGGGCAAGATCTTGCGCAATCCGCGCTGGGTGATCGGCATGAACTACCTGTTCATCTATTCTAAACTCGCCCTCCGCGGCGGCGACGCGATGCCCGATTTCGTGAAGGACAAGGAGATGGAAAGCTATGTGTCGGCTTTCGGGGCACAGTTCGATTTCGACTCGCGCGATAATACGTTCACCCCCGACCATGGCGTTAAAACCTATCTGCACGGCCGGTGGAGCGATCCGGCGTTCGGCAGCGACTACCGGTACGGCAACCTCGAATATGCCCTTTACTGGTACCTGCAATACGGCGGCCGCAAGCAGTTCGTCAACGGCCTGCGTTTCGACATCCAGCAGGTGATCGGCTCGGCGCCTTTTTTCCTCAAGCCGTTCGTCGACATGCGCGGCGTGCCGGCCGAGCGCTACCAGGGTAAAAGCACGATCCTGGCCGAATTTGAAGAGCGTTGGGATTTTTCGCGGCGTTGGAGCGCCCTGGTGTTCGGCGGCCTGGGCAAGGGTTTCGACGATTATTCCGAGTTCGGCAAAGCGGACTGGGCCTACGGCTACGGCACGGGCTTCCGCTACCTGATCGCACGCAAACTCAAACTGCGCCTGGGCGCCGACTTCGCCATGGGGCCGGAAGGCTTCTGCTATTACCTCGTGTTCGGCAGCAGTTGGGCAAGGCAGTAAAGCCCTGTTCTC
>JAVBNK010000162.1:0-7603 GCA_031551595.1 Rikenellaceae bacterium
AGATCTTCGTATTCACGCCCAATGGCGACCTGCGCAAAATGCGCAAAGGGGCCACCGTGCTCGACTTCGCGTTCGACATCCACAGCTCGCTGGGCTCGACCTGCACCGGCGCGCGCATCAAGGGCCGCAACGTGCCGATCAAAGAGGTGTTGCACAACGGCGACATCGTCGAGATCCTCACCTCGAAGAACCAGCATCCGAAAGCCGACTGGCTCGCGTTCGCCACCTCGGGCAAGGCACGCTCGAAAATCCGCGCCTACCTGCGCGAACAGCAGGCCCGCCAGGCCGCCCTGGGGCGCGAAGAACTGGAACGCAAGATCAAAAACTGGAAGCTGCCCGTCGGGATCGACGACGCGGTGACCGTGCTGTGCAAAGCGTTCAAATGCAAGACCGGCACCGAATTGTACGCCCGCATCGCCTCGGGCGGGATCGATCCGGCCCGCATCAAGGAGCTGCTCACCCGCGAGGAAGAGGCCCCGGTGATCGCCCCGCGTGCCGCGACCGTCAAAACGCAGGAAGCCGGGGGCGACGCGCTGGTCATCGACGAAGGCATGAGCGGGCTGGACTATAAACTGGCGAAGTGCTGCAATCCTATCTTCGGCGACGAAGTGTTCGGGTTCGTGACCGTCAACGCAGGCATCACGGTCCACCGTGCCGATTGCCCCAACGCCCGGCGCCTGAGGGAGCAGTATCCCTACCGCGTGCTGGACGCGCGGTGGCGCAGTGCGACCGGCAGCGGCAGTTTCCTGGTGTCGATCAGCGTGACGGCCGACGACGTGACCGGGATGATCAACCGCATCACGGACGTGATCGGGGGCGAACTGCGGCTCGGCATACGGTCGATGAACATTTCGTCGGCCAAAGGCGTGCTGCGCGGGGTGATCAACGTCGAAGTGCCCGGTGCGGCCGTCGCCGATACGCTCGTGTACAGCATCGCCAAAATAAAGGGGGTGCAAAAGGTATTCCGGCAAGGCAAATGAGGCTCGTCTACCGGATCACAGGATTGGCGGCCGTCGGGCTGGGCATCGCGGGGGCGTTCCTGCCGCTGTTGCCGACCACGCCGTTCCTGCTGGTAGCGCTGTGGTGCTTTTCGCGCTCCTCGGAGCGGCTCAAACGCTGGGTGCTCACCAACCCGGTGTTCGGCCGGTACATCTCGGACTACACCTCGGGCGCAGGGATGCCCGCACGGGCCAAAGCCTACGTGCTGGCGCTGCTCTGGGGAACGATGGCCTACGCCATCTTCGGGGTGGCCGGAAAATTGTGGCTGCAGATCGTGCTCGCCGTCATCGCTGCGGCGGTCACGGTGCACATACTGGCCATAAAAACGAAATGCAAGGCAAAGAAGGAACAGGAACCGACGAAGGAGCGAGGGCAGAGTTAAGTCTGCTTAAACCCTGCCGGGCGAGGAGGAGGAAAAGACCGCGAAACGGGATTAACAAAAGCCATCGACGCCAACGACGGATTTTCATGTCCGCGGCTACGGGGGGCGACGATGGAATCGTCGGGCCGCGGACACGGGCATTTCGCTGCAGCGAAATGCATAACTATAACACACACACACCCAAATGCAGAAACCTATCGTCATCCTCGTCCCTACGAAGCAGGAGATCGAACCGTTCATGGAACTGCCCGCCACCGAAGGCGTGGTGGTCGAGATCTGCGGCGTTGGCATGGCCGAAATGGCCGCAGCCGCCTGCCGGGCCATCGGCAAACATGCGCCCGGATTCCTCATCCTGGCGGGGATCGCAGGTGCGTATCCCGGTTCGAAATTCGACGTGGGCGACGTGGCGATCGTCGAAACGGAGCGTGTGGCCGACCTCGGGGCGCTGCATCCCAAAGGATTCCTGCCGATGTACACAAAAACCTACGGCTGTCCCCACGCCGACCGGCTGATCGAATTCGACAAGGCGTCCGGATACACCGTCAGCACCGCCGCCGCACCATTCGTCATCCCCGACAACACCGACTTCGAAAATATGGAAGGCGCCGCGTTCTTCAGCGTATGCACGGCGGCCGGAGTGCCTTTCGTCGAACTGCGGGCCGTATCGAATCCCGTTTCGTCCGACCGCAAACGCTGGAACATCCCCCTGGCGACGCAAAACCTCACCGCCGCACTGGTCAAACTCATCGAAACCATACGACAACAATGAAACTGCGACTGAACATATCGCCCTGCCCGAACGACACCTTCATGTTCGACGCGCTGATCAACCGGCGCATCGACACCCGCGGGATCGATTTCCAGGTCACCTACCTCGACATCGAACAACTCAACAACACCGTCCTGAGCGGCATATATGCCGTCGATATCAGCAAGATCAGCTATGCAGTCCTGCGCCGTGCGGCAAAATCCTATTGCCTGCTGGACTCGGGAAGCGCCCTGGGGCGCGGCAACGGCCCGCTGATGGTGGCGCGCGGACCCGTGGACAAGGAGCAATACCCCTGGCTCAGGGTGGCCATCCCCGGCGAATTCACCACCGCCGGCATGTTGCTCTCGCTCTTCTTCCCGCAGATCGAAGATAAGCCCGTCTACCTCTTCTCGGACATCGCCGATGCGGTCCGCGAAGGCGAGGTCGACGCAGGCGTACTGATCCATGAGGGACGTTTCACCTTCGAGCGCCACGGGCTGCACCTGCTGCACGACCTGGGCGAACTATGGGAACAGGCCACTTCGATGCCCCTGCCCCTGGGCGGGATCGTCGTGTCGAGGGACTTGCCGGCCGAGCTGAGGGCCACCGTCGAAGACCTGCTGCGCCAAAGCGTGCGGTATGCCCTCGACCATCCCGGCGCATCGGCGGAGTTCGTCCGCTCGAAGGCCCAGGAAATGGACGAACAGGTGATCCAGAAGCATATCGAAATGTTCGTCAACGACTATTCCCTGTCGCTGGGGCCCGAAGGCAGGGCCGCCGTATGTAAAATTGTCGGAGAGGATGAAAATACCCTGTTCAAATGAAACAGCAACAGATCAAAGAGCTGCTCAACGATCTGGCGCACGAAGGTAACCAGAGGGAACTCAAAAAAACCAAAGTGTCGGGGAAATACATCACCCTGAACGACCGCACCTACGTCAACCTCTCGTCAAACGACTACCTGGGCCTTACGGAGGACAACCCTCCGGCACACCTCGGCGTGGGCGGCATCGCCCTCCAGTGGGAATTCTTCCGCCAGCTGGACCAGAATTCGCCGTTCCTGATGAGCAACCCCTCGTCGCGCCTGATGAGCGGCAACACGATCGAATACGACATGCTCGAACAGGCGCTGGCCGGGCTGTACCCGGGACGACGCCGTGCACTGGTGTTCAACAGCGGCTATGCGGCCAACGTCGGGGCGCTGGCCGCCATGACCTCGGACAAAGACCTGATCCTGGCCGATAAAGCGTCCCATGCCAGCCTGCACGACGGGCTGCGGATGTGCCAGGGCGAGTGGATGCGGTTCCGCCACAACGATATGGACCACCTCGAATCGCTGCTCTCGAAACACCGCCCGAAATACCGCAACGCATGGGTGGTCACCGAATCCGTCTTCAGCATGGACGGCGACCGCTGCCCGCTCCCGCAGCTGATGGAACTCAAAAATAAATACGACCTGCAGATCCTGCTCGACGAATCGCATTCGTTCGGCGTGTGCGGACGCAACGGGGCCGGGTACGCGCATGAACTGGGCCTGGCGGACCAGGTGGACGTGATCTCCGCGTCGCTGGGCAAGGCCGCCGTATCGACCGGGGGGTTCCTGCTCACCGATCCGCTGACCCGCGAACTGATGGTCAACCGCATGAGGACCCTGATCTTCTCGACCGCCCTGCCGTCGCTCAACCTGCTGTGGACTTACTTCATCATCTCGCGCCTGCCCGACATGGAGCCCCGCCGCCGCCACCTGCGCCAACTGACCGAATTGCTCACGGAGCCCGGAAACGGCTCGCAGATCATTCCCATCATCACCGGATCGAACGACACGGCGACCCTGATGGCACGCAAATTCCGCGAATCGGGATTCTGGCTCAACGCCATCCGCCATCCGACGGTCCCCAAAGGCCGGGAACGCGTGCGGCTGTCGCTCAATGCGGCGCTCTCCATCGAAGAGGTCGAAAAATTCAAAACCGCATGGAACAAGATAAGTGCAGCGCTCAGCAAGCCGAAGGCATAGTAGTGTTCGTGCTGGGCTGGGCCTCGGGGCCGGAGGCGGTAGGGCATCTGCATCTTCCGGGGGGATACGACGTGCTCACGCTGTATGACTGGCGCACGATGCCCTGCGGGGCGACGCTCGCCGGGTTGCGGCGCGAGGTGGCCGGGTACGCCGACCGGCGGCTGGCCGCATGGTCGTTCGGGGTGTGGGCGGCCGAACAACTCTTCGCAGGCATGGAATTCACCCGCGCCGTCGCATTCAACGGCACCCCATTGCCTGCCGACGACGCGCTGGGGATGGGATTACGGCGCCTGAAACTGACCCTGCGCGGGCTGCCTGCAGGCAGGATGGACGATTTCCTGCGGCGCGCTTCCTGTCCTCCCGGACCCCGTTCGCTGCAGGATAACATCGCCGAGCTGGAAACCCTCACCCGCCTTTCCGCGGAGCCCTATACGCCTTCGCTGGCGTGGGATATGGCGGTCGCAGGCTCCGGCGACCTGATCTTCCCGCCGGAAAACATGGCGCGCTATTGGGGGGATAAGGCGAAAAACGTACCTTTGCCCCACTATCCGTTCGAACACAGCGCCCCGGTAGTGGCCGCACTGCAACTTTGATCCAGGACAAAGAACTCATAAAGAAGCGTTTCGCCGCCAACTTCCGCCAGTATGACCTGCTGGCGCACACCCAGCAGGCCATTTGTGCCGAGTTGGCCGTGATGATGGAGGGCATCCCCGCTCCGGCACACGCCCTCGAAGTAGGCACCGGCACCGGATTCCTCACCCGCCGGCTCACCGCGGCCTATCCTTCGGCCCATTGGACGCTCAACGACCTCACGGAAGCCTCGCAGCCTTACCTCGAAGCCTGCCTGCACGGCGTGGAGCATCGGTTCGTATGGGGCGACGCCGAAACCGCCGACTTTCCCTGCGGGCTGGGGCTGATCGCCTCCGCATCGACCGTGCAGTGGTTCGACGACCTGCCCCGCTTCATCCGCCGGTGCGCAGGGGCCACCCTCCCGGGCGGACACATCGCCCTCACTTCGTTCGGCGAACGCAACTTCCACGAAATCAAAATAATTACAGGCCAGGGCCTCGACTACCATACGCTCCCGCAGATCGAAACGATGCTGGCGGAGGCAGGCTACCGGGTGGTGCGCAGCCGTGAATACACCCGCCAGCTCGGTTTCGGTTCGCCGGCCGAAGTGCTGCGCCACATCAAGGCCACCGGCGTCAACTCGATCCACCGCGCGGCATGGACCCGCCGCAGCCTCGCCGACTTCGAAACCCGCTACCGCAGCCTGTTCCCGCTGCCCGGCGGCCAGGTGAGCCTCACCTACCACCCTATTCTGCTTACGGCGATAAAGTTAACGTGAGTTGCGCTTAAGCAACTCATCCTTCCATTGGCCAAATGGCTATTCATAGCCATTTGGCAAGCCCGCCTCTGTCAACCGACGCCAAGCCGGGCGCCATCAAACCTGTTTAAATGGCCGGGGCGCGAAGGAGGAGGGCGAAGCCAACGGGCGGGCAGGGGTGGGGTTTTCAGTACCCATGCGGCTTCGACGGAAACCGTTCATGCGAGTCGTGCTTGAGAAATCCCGAAATTTGATGCCGGAAAACAAACACATCACACGATCCTTTACGCGCAACCCACGTTAAAGTTATAAGCTCAATCCGGCCTGCAAAATTATCAACCCACAACCACCCCGGGCGAAAGGCTGCGCCGACGCTGCGAGCGAGGGCGGAGGTTGCTCGCGGACTATGCCGGGCCACGAGGAGGCAAACAATGCGCAGCATTGTGAGCATGACCCACGCTGCGAGCGAGGGCGGAGGTTGCTCGCGGACTATGCCGGACCACGAGGAGGCTCACAATGCGTAGCATTGTGAGCATGACCGACGCTGCGAGCGAGGGAAGAGGTTGCTGGCAGGCTATGCCTGTTTTACACAAATATTTATATATGAATAGCTTACCGACCAAGTAACATCGGATCGCAGTCGGCGGAGGGCGCCTGACACCGCAGACATCCCGGCCCGCCGCGCCGGGGGAGAAGCGAGTTGCACTTCGTCTGTTTTCCTCCTCACGGCCCGGCATAGTCCGAACAGGCTGCTCCGCTCTTGCCTGCCGCATCGGCTGCGGGCCGACAACTTTGCCAAAAAGCTTATTATAAATATAATAGCCTATGTTTTAAAAAATACACAACGGATCGGTCTATAGCTTTTTAAGCGCCATGCGGATCACCTCTTCGACCTCGGAGGCAGGATTCGCACCCACCAGTTGGCGCACCACCTTCTCCGACGCCGCACGCGCGAAGCCCAGCATCACCAGCGCCGAAACCGCCTCGCCGACCACCCGGCCCGCCGCTTCGGCCGGCACCGCGGCCGCACGCGCACCCGGGTCGTCCGCCCCGGACACACCCAGGATCTTGTCGCGCAACTCGACCACGATCTTCTCTGCCGTTTTCATTCCCAGCCCCTTGACATGTTTGAGCAACAGGGTATTGCCCGTGGCGATCATCGACGAAAGTTCGCGCGGGGCATAGGTCGAAAGCATCATCCGGGCCGTGGCCGCACCCACGCCCGACACCCCGATCAGCAACCGGAAGATCTCGCGCTCCTGCCGCGCCGCGAAGCCGTAGAACAACTGCACGTCCTCGCGCACCACGAAATGGACGTACAACAACGCCTGCGGCCGGCCTTCGAGCTGCGAAAACGTGTGCAGCGAAATATGGAGGTAGTACCCCACCCCGCCCGCCTCGATCACGGCATAGGCAGGCGTCAGTTCGACAAGTTCCCCTTTTATATAATCGTACATAGTCTAATTTTACTCTTTACGCTCACAAATATATAAAAATTCATATCTTTGCGGCACTAATCAGAATAAACCCGTTATGAAAAAACTCCTTTTTGCAGTTGCATGTGCCGGTGCGGTGTTGGCCGGATGTAAGAACCAGGGCGCTACCGGACAGGCTGCCGCCACCGATTCGACCGCCAACCGCGCGGCAAGCAGCCAGATCGTATACTTCGATATCGACTCGCTGGTCAACGCATACGACATGTACCTCGACCTGAAAACCGATTACGAAGCCAAAGCCAAGAAAGCCGAGGGTGACATTACCTCGCGCGGCCGCAGCCTCGAAAAAGATATCATGGACTTCCAGAACAAAGTCAATAAAGGCCTCATTACCTCCGCCAACGCGCAGGCGACCCAGGCCGATCTCGAAAAACGCCAGGAAAGTTTCATGCAGCTGCGCGACAAACTCATGAGCGAAATGGCCGAAGAAGAGCGCGTAATGCTCAACCAGATCCATTACAGCATCGTCGAGTACCTCAAGGAATTCAACGCCGACCTGCGCTACGGCATGATCATCAGCACCTCGGCGGGCGGCCCGGTGATGAACGCCGACCCGTCGCTCGATATCACCGGCCTGATCCTCGAAGGGCTCAACCAGCAATACGCCGCCAACACACCTGCGAAAAAATAAGCGGCC
>JAVBNK010000107.1:0-6289 GCA_031551595.1 Rikenellaceae bacterium
AGGCGACAACCCCCGCACCAGATCCCGGATGCGGCCGCCCGGCAACGACCAGTCGATGCGGCAATCCTCCTTGAATATCTTCGGGGCAGGCTTGAGTTCTCCGGCCGCCATCGTATCCTGATCGACCGGGACGGCCTCGCCCGATGCGATTTTTGCAATAGTTTCAGCAACTAATTCCGGCCCGAGCTCCATCAGTTTATCATGCAACGTGCCGGCCGTATCTTCGCGCGTGACAACAACCTCACGCCGCCCTACGATTGCCCCCTTGTCGATCCCGGCATTGAGCATGAAAGTGGTCAGGCCCGTCCGGGTTTCTCCGTTGATCACCGCCCAGTTGATCGGCGCCGCACCCCGGTATTGCGGCAGCAACGACGCATGAAGGTTGAATGTGCCATATAAAGGGTTACTCCATATGATTTCAGGTAACATTCTGAAAGCGATGACAATACCCAAATCAGCATGAAGTGCGCGGAATTGCTCCGCGAACGCCTCGTCACGGAGTTTCACGGGTTGCAGCACAGGCAGGCCGACGCTTTCGGCATATTGTTTCACGGCGCTTTGCTGCATATGCAGGCCCCGCCCGGCAGGCTTGTCCGGCACAGTGATCACCGCAACTACGTTATACACTCCTTCGACCAGCATCCGCAACGGCGGTACGGCAAAATCGGGAGTGCCCATGTACACAATTTTTAACTTCCTGGGATCAGGCATATATACACAATGTATCTAAAGTGACGCTTCAACTACTCGGCAGCCACGGCCACGATATTGACTTTTACAGGCTGTTGCGTGGCGCGTATCGCGGCGGCAAGCTCCTCGGCGCGGACTTTGTCGCTGAAAACCCCCACGACGAACGTAAATTGCGGCGTACCGTCCTCCGACCTCGATACCGCACGCGAGATATCGCCGAGCTCGTTGACCGATTTAATGGCATCGAGCACCTTCCCGCTCAATTTACCCTCGGCCGACACCACCTCCACACGGAACATTTTCCCGGAAGCCGCAGCCGAACGCTGCTCCCAGGACAGATTATGATAAACACCATCTATCCACACCGTTATATCCGGCGTTCTAAACCCACGCTTCAATAACACAGACTGAGCCTCTTCGGCCCGGGCCACGGTTTCGAAGCCGCCCGCGAAATAGCGGTACTGCCCGTCCCCTGCACGCCAGACCGCCAAAGGCGTGACGTTGCGGAATACCACCGGCGGCTGAGCCTTCGGATAAGTACCCACCAGGATGCGATAGACCGTCCCGTGGGGATGGACCGCCACCTCGGGGATCGGGTTTGAGACATTATAAATAGTTGCTCCGGTGATTTTTACGTCTTCATAATTAATGAATGACTTCAGGTCGATCTTCACTTTTTCGAGCTTCTGTGAAGCTACGCCTTTGAGCGCATTGCGCATCGAATCGACGCTCCGCTGATCGCCTGCATATTCGGCCACGGCGATTTCGCATCCGGTCAAAAAACTCCGCTCCAACGGGTAGAACGCGATCGCATCGGACGCATAAACGCCCCGCAACTGCGCCTCTTCATTGCGCATCTGCACCATGCCCGACTCGTGGCGGAACATATAATGCTTATTGTCCGCTTTATCCATCAGCAAGTTACAGGCATACCCCTTATTGTCGAAAATGTAGGCCCAGCGGCGGGCCACCGTATCGGCGATCGCGGCGTTCGATGCCGACAACGCCCCGAACTGCGCGGTGATGCTGTCGGCCCGGAGCGCCGAAGCCTCGACGGCATAGGCGGCCGCCAACGCCCTTAGTTGCGCATGGTTGGCCGCATAATCGGCCACAAGGCCCGCCACTCCGGACTCCATCGCCGAAGCCCTTTGCCATACCGCATACTCCTGGGCGGGCATGTTATCTCGCAAATAATCAGCCAACTTCATCTGTTTTGCAGGCTTGGCTATAGTGTCCGCCGCCGCAGGCACACTTTCCGCACCGAGGTTGCGGATCACGAATTCCTGTTCGATGGCGTTGATCTTTCCCGCCACGATGCCCGCCTGGTTGCGCACCTCGAACAATTGCGATTCCAATTTGAGGATCGACTGCCCCAGCACGGCGCGTTGGTCGGCATTGGCCCGCAGATCGGCCCGCAGACGGGCCAGAAGCGTCGTCAACGAATCTTCCTGGGTGCGCAACTTCTGCTCTGTGCGCAGCAATCCGCCGTACTCGGGATTATTCTCCAGTCCCGCCATCTGTCCGTGCGCTGCAAAACAGGCCAACACCGCAACAAACAGGACGGCGATGCGTTTCTTTACTCTTATTTCCACCATTTTATCAAAAACAACTGGATGAACCCGAAGATCTCCAGACGGCCTAACAACATCAAGATCGTTTGGATGAACTTCACCGGCCCGGGCTGGGTCGCGAAAGTACCCATCGAGCCCACTTCGCCGAATCCGGGCCCGATGTTGCCCACCGAGGCGAGCACCGAACTGGCCGCAGTTGTGAAGTCGACCCCGAACGCCGCCACAGCGAGCGTCCCGATGAAGATAAGCATTACATAGGCCACCATGAACAGCATGGCGAGGTTGACCACTTCGGGTTCCTGGGTTATGTTATTGAGTTTTATACGTATGATCGCATTGGGATGCTGCTGTTGGAGGATACGGTTACGCATCACCTTGAAAGACAGCAGCACACGATCGGCTTTGATCCCCCCGGCCGTCGAGCCGGCCATCCCGCACTGCAAGCCCGCCATCACCAATATCACGATCGACAGCGAGGTCCACGGATTGGTGTCGGCCGTGGCAAAACCCGAAGTCGAAGCGATCGCCACAAGCTGGAACACCGCATGGCGCAACGACGAAAGGAACGTCGGGTAATGATCCGCCTCCCAAAGGCTCACGGCCATCACCAGCGATCCGATCGCCAGACAGGCCAGGTAGTAGCGCACCACTTCCGAGCGGAAAATGTTGTTGACCTTCCCGGTAACGGTGGCGAAAATGATCCCGAAATGGATACTCGCCAGCACCATGAAGATCACGATGATGCCCTCGATGAGGGCGCTGTCGTAATAGGCTATGCTGGCGTTGCGCGTGCTGAAGCCGCCCGTGGCCACGGTCGAGAACGACGTGTTGATCGCATCGAACCACCCCATGCCGGCCATGTGCAGCAGCAGCGTTTCCGTCACCACCATTCCCAGGTAGACCACCAGCAACACCTGCACCATTTTCTGGGTGCGGTAGCGGTAGTTATCCTTCGCCAGCGGCGAGAGTTCGAAACTCGACAGGGTCATCTTCGTTCGTCCCAGGGCGGGCAACGCCACCAACGCGAACATCACCACCCCTACCCCGCCCAGCAGGTGCGTCGACGAGCGCCAGAACAACAACCCGTGCGGCAGGGCCTCGACGTTCCGCAATATGGTGGACCCGGTAGTCGTGTATCCCGACACGCTTTCGAACCACGAGTTAACCAGCGTGAACTCGCCGCCCCAAAGCAGGTAGGGAAACATCCCCACGATGCTCGACAACAGCCACGACCCCACCACGATGCAGTACCCTTCCTTGTTGGTGATCTGGTCGCTGCGCCCCACGAAGATCAGCGGGAAAGCCCCCATCGCAGCCGTCAGCAGGAACGACATCGCCAGCGGATAGAACGACGTGTCCATGCCGTAGGAGAGCGACACGAGCGCCGACAACAACATCATGCCCGCCTCCAGCAGCAGGATCATCCCCATGTAGCGCAGTATGACGTTGGCCCTCATTCTATTCCTGTTTCTTCCTGTTCAGGGCGATCAGATCGTCGATGCCCTCCTTGAGTTCGAGCACTTCGTCGCGCGCTTCCGTTTTGACCTGGAACGGCAGGCGCGAAGCCAGGTAACCGCGCAGGCTGCGGTTGATCGCCACCATCGGGCGAGCGAAATAGATATCGATCAGGTAAAGGAACACCAGCAGGACCACGATCCCCACCCCCAGGGCCAGGATACCGGGCGTAATGGCACGGTAGGCCGTGTCGCCCACGCGGGAGATATTCTCGCGGATGATCTCCTGCGACGAGGTCATATAATCCTTGATGGCCGAGGTCAAGGCAAAATAAACGCGCCTGTATCTGTACGACAGCGCCAGGTGATCCACCGGGCCGCCCGCGAAGAAAGTTTCCACCACCCCGGCGTATTCCTTCTGCGCACCGTAAATCGCCGCGATGTCACCCATATCCCTCGCCGTTGCGGCGGCGCTGGCCAGCGCCCCGTTGAAACGTTTGTCGGACGCCGTGAGAATCGAATCGACCAGCGCACGGTTGTCGTCGACCACCCGGCCGGTGTGCGGATCGAGATTGACAAGATATCCCCCGTCGATAAAAAGGATGGCCTGCTGTTGGAGCGCATCGAGCATATCGCGCGAGTAGCCCATGTCGCGTGCCCCGGCTTCGACCAACTCGGCCGTCTGCCCGCTCAGGCGGCGCAACTCCACCAACGACACCACCCCCGAAAAGAACAGCAGTACCGCCAGCGAAACAAAACCTATGATTATTCTCTTACGTATTCCCATATTGCAGCCGTTTTACACCGGCAAAGGTACTGCATATTCTCGATTGAACAAGCGTCCCGCGGTCATTCTTCGACGGCGGCGGGCATCGTGGCCGCCTGGTCGGGCGCGCCCAGCCGCACACGGCACGTGCAGTTGATCAGGCGACGGTCATACGCGGCTTCCACGCGCAGGTAGTTGCGCGTAAAACCCGACATGCGCCCGCCACGCACCGTACTCTCGAAAAGCGCCTCGGCCTGCGTTCCCGCAAAGCGCTGCGCAAACTCGCGGTGGAGCCTGTCCGACAGCGCGATAAGGCGTGCGGTGCGTTCTTTGGCGGTTTCGGGCGGCACTTTGTCCGGAAACCCCGCCGCAGGGGTGTTTTCACGCACGGAATAAGGAAATACGTGCAAATACGACGGTTTCAGGGCTGCCAGGAAATCGTAAGTCGCCGTGAAATCGGCTTCGGTTTCGCCGGGAAAGCCCGTGATCACGTCGATGCCGATAAATGCATCGGGCATGGCGCGGCGCACCGCAGCGATCCTGTCGGCGAACACGGCGGTCGTATAGCGGCGGCGCATCAGCCCCAGGATGCGGTCGCAACCGCTCTGCAACGGAATATGGTAATGGGGTTGGAAACGCGGCGAACGGGCCGTAAAGTCTATGACCTCATCCGTGAGCAGGTTCGGCTCGATGGACGAAATGCGGTAGCGCTCCACGCCTTCCACCCCGTCCAGCGCACGCAGCAGATCGGGGAAACTTTCGCCCGTCGTACGGCCGAAATCGCCCGTGTTGATACCCGTCAGCACGATCTCGCGGCACCCCGCGGCGGCAATGCGGCGGGCCTCGCCGACCACCTGCGCGATCGGAATATTCCGGCTGTGGCCCCGGGCATCGGGGATCGTGCAGTAGGCGCAACGGTAGTCGCAGCCGTCCTGCACCTTCAGGAAAGCCCGGGTGCGGTCGCCCGTCGAGAACGAGGCGAAAAAACGGCTCAGTTCGCCCGCCGTGCAACCGTGCACCGACGCTTTATCCCCTTTGACGGACAACGCGGCCACATGTCGGAAAAGGTCGCCCTTCGAGCCGTTGCCCACCACAAGGTCGACCCCTTCGATCGCGGCCACCTCGTCCGGTTTGAGTTGGGCGTAACACCCCGTCACCACGATAATGGCCCCGGGGTTCTCGCGCACCAGCCGCCGTACCAGCGCACGGCATTTCTTATCCGCCTCGCCCGTGACGGAGCAACTGTTGACCACGCAAACGTCGGCCGGAACGCCTTTCTGCGCACGGGTATATCCCCCGGCCTCGAACTCACGCGCGAGCGTCGAGGTTTCGGAGTAGTTGAGTTTACAGCCTAAAGTATGGAAACTGACCTGCATTACCGTCCGGAAGGCTTTTGGCGTAACGCGCGCAGGCGGTCGACGAAAGCGTTATGCGCCGTGGTGTCGACCAGCCGCAGCATCGAATCGGCCTGCGGGCGTGTCGCATCCCCGGGCGCATAGATATACACCAGGAAAGCCGCAACCGGCGAAGCATTGTTTTCGCGCACGAAATCCCCGCGCAACGATTCCCAGGCGGCGGAAATGCTGTCCGTCTTGGCCGCCAGCGCACGGTAGTGCAGCGAATCGGCCCCGGAGGGATCGACCTCGCCCATTTCGAGCGATATGGCGCGCAGCATCATGTCGTGGCGATAGATCGTACTGCGGTATTGTTGCAGCAGGTCGTTGGCCGGCGAACCCGACACCGCAAGTTCGTCGGGGCGGACGGCGTTGCCGCTTACCGCCACCGTTCCGCCGTCGGCGACCACCGGT
>JAVBNK010000191.1:0-8511 GCA_031551595.1 Rikenellaceae bacterium
TCGTTTCCTATGCCCGGTACAGCGAATTGAAGGCGTCCGGAGCCATATCCGGCGGGATGATCCCTAAACTGGACAACGCTTTCGCCGCCCTGCGGCGGGGAGTGTCCGGGGTGGTGGTGAAGCATGTGGAAAATATCGGGAATGAAACAGGGACGCGCCTGGTATTATGATCGGGGAATTATCCCCGGATTGCCCGGTAACCCGCGACCTCCGCACCCATGGCGCAAAACAGCAGTGAGGCCGGGAAAACAAATTAGTATAAATCGACATACGGTTGATTATGATTGAATTACTTCAAAAACTGATCGCCATACCCTCGTTTTCGGGCGAGGAGGACGGAACGGCGTCCCTGCTTTTCGACGATATGGCGCGGAGGGGTTTCAGCCCGCAGCGGTCGGGGAATAACGTCTGGGCCCGCAGCCTGCATTTCGATGGGCGTAAACCCACGTTGCTGCTCAATTCCCACCATGACACGGTGCGGCCTTCGGCAAGTTACACGCGCGACCCTTTCGTGCCCGCCATCGAAAACGGGCGGCTCTACGGGTTGGGCAGCAACGATGCCGGGGCTTCGGTGGCGGCGATGATCGGGGTTTTCGGACGGCTCTATCGTATGGACCTGAATTATAATATTGTAATTGCCATTACCGCCGAAGAGGAAACGATCTGCGAGAACGGTATCTCGGCCCTGCTGCCCGGGTTGGGACGGATCGACTGTGCGGTGGTGGGCGAACCCACGCGGATGCAGGCGGCCGTGGCCGAGCGCGGGCTGCTGGTGCTGGACTGCACGTCGCACGGCAGGCCGGGCCACGCCGCCCGCGAGGAGGGAAAAAATGCGCTTTACGAGGCGTTGCCCGACATCGAATGGTTCCGTACGTTCCGGTTCCCCCGGGTATCGGAGGCGCTGGGTGAAGTGAAAATGACCGTTACGCAGCTCCGGTGCGGCCATCAGCACAACGTTGTGCCCGACACCTGCCTTTTCGTGGTCGACGTGCGCCCCACGGAGCAATATACGAACGAACAGATCGTGGAGATCGTCCGGCGGCATGTGAAGTGCGATGTGCAGCCGAGGTCGGTGAGGCTGAACGCTTCATGCCTGCCGTCGGGCCACCTGCTGGAGCGTGCGGCGCGGAAGACCGGGTTCGGGTGTTACGTGTCGCCGACCACGTCCGATATCGCCCGGATGCCGTTCCCCGCGATCAAAATAGGCCCCGGCGATTCGGCGCGTTCGCATACCGCCGACGAATTCGTCTATGTGGATGAAGTGTATGAGGGCGTGGAGCGGTATGAAGCATTTTTATTGGCTGTTAATGAATTGAACAATGAAAACACTTTGGGATAAAGGGTACGGCACCGAGCAGGCCGTCGAAAAATTTACCGTAGGCAAAGACCGGGAACTGGACTTGAGGATGGCCGCGCACGATGTCGCAGGCTCGGTGGCCCACGCCCGGATGCTGGAAAGCATCGGCCTGCTGACTGCCGGGGAGTTGGAATCCCTGCTCGGCGCATTGCAGGAGATATCGCAAACGATCGCGCAGGGAGGTTTCGTGATCGAGGAGGGGGTGGAGGATATCCATTCGCAGGTCGAGTTGCTGCTGACGCGGCGGTTGGGCGAAACGGGTAAGAAAATCCATGCGGGCCGGTCGCGCAACGACCAGGTGCTGGTCGACCTGAAACTGTTCCTGCGCGACGCCGTGCGGGAAGTGGCCGGGGCGACGATGGAGCTGTTTACGCAACTGCAGGCCCTCAGCGAGCGGCATAAAAGGGTGCTGATGCCGGGTTACACCCACATGCAGGTCGCCATGCCCTCGTCGTTCGGCCTCTGGTTCGGGGCCTATGCCGAGACCCTGGCCGACGACATATTGCTCCTGCAGGCCGCCTACCGCCATGCCGACCAGAATCCGTTGGGTTCGGCGGCCGGGTACGGCTCGTCGTTCCCGCTCGACCGCGGGATGACTACCCGGCTGCTGGGGTTTTCCTCGATGCATTACAATGTGGTCGCCGCACAAATGTCGCGCGGGAAGTGCGAACGTGCGATGGCCTGCGCCATTGCCGCCATCGCCGCCACGCTCGGACGGCTGGCGACGGACGTATGTATGTATTCCGGACAAAATTTCGCTTTCCTCTCCTTCCCGAAAGAGTTGACCACCGGGTCGAGCATCATGCCCCACAAAAAGAACCTCGACGTGTTCGAGCTGGTCCGCGCCCGCTGCAACCGGCTGCAAACGCTTCCGGGCGAACTGGCGATAGTCTCCGCGAACCTGCCGACAGGCTATCACCGTGACTTCCAGCTTTTCAAGGAGATGCTTTTCCCTGCCGTCGACGATATCATGGAGTGCCTGAAAATAAGCGCCTTCATGTTGGAGCATATTTCGGTGAACGAACACATTCTCGACGATCCCAAATATGATTACCTGTTCACGGTCGAAGAGGTCAATCGCTTGGTTCTTGAGGGTTTGCCGTTCCGGGAAGCTTACGCCAGGGTGGGGCGGCAGGTGGAATCGGGTGAGTATGAGGCCTGCCGTGAGGTGCATCACACCCACCAGGGCAGCATCGGCAACCTCTGCACCGACGAGATCCGGAAAAAAATGGAGGAGCGCATAACGGAAATTTTGCCTGTCGGGCTGCCGTTATGATAAAAAAAGCATAATGGATGAAAGTGCTGGTGGAATGGCTGTAAATTTCTGATTGTGATCGAATAACATGTAAATGGAAGAAGTCCAGTTTGTCTAAGTCGGATAAGGCATCCATAAAACTTAGCGCAAAACCTACTCCGGGCACCGTGGGAGGGCACAGAGTGGGTTTTGCGAGAACCCAAAGACCAACCACTTTTGTCCACATTACCATAAAAAACAGCGCCCGTCAAGGCGCTGTTCGTTCTGTTTATTCCCATTCGATCGTTGCAGGCGGTTTCGAAGAGATGTCGTACACCACGCGGTTGATCCCGCGCACCTTGTTGATAATGTCGTTCGACACACGCGCCAGGAATTCATAGGGCAGGTGCACCCAGTCGGCCGTCATGCCGTCCGTGGAGGTCACCGCACGCAGCGCCACGGCATTCTCATAGGTGCGTTCGTCGCCCATCACACCCACCGACTGCACCGGCAGCAGGATCACCCCTGCCTGCCATACCTTTTCATACAGGCCTGCTTCACGCAGCGCGTCGGTGTAGATCTTGTCGGCATTTTGCAGCACTTCCACCTTCTCCGGGGTCACTTCGCCCAGGATGCGGATGCCCAGGCCGGGGCCGGGGAACGGGTGGCGGCCCAGCAGCCCGGGGTCGATGCCCAACTGGCGGCCTACGCGGCGCACTTCGTCCTTGAACAGCAGGCGCAGCGGTTCCACGATGCGCAGGTTCATTTTGTCGGGAAGTCCGCCCACGTTGTGGTGCGATTTGATGGTTGCCGAGGGGCCGTTCACCGACACCGACTCGATCACGTCGGGATAGATCGTCCCCTGTGCCAGCCAGCGCACGTCCCGGAGTTTCTGCGCCTCCTGGTCGAACACCTCGATGAAGTCGCGGCCGATGACCTTGCGTTTCTGCTCGGGATCGGTGATGCCTTTCAGGTCGCCGAGGAATTTTTCGCCCGCCCGTACGCCGATCACATTCAGTCCCATGTGCTTATAGGAATCGAGCACACCCTCGAATTCGTTCTTGCGCAACAGTCCGGTGTCCACGAAAATGCAGGTCAGCCGGTCGCCGATGGCGCGATTGAGCAGCACGGCCGACACGGTCGAGTCCACGCCGCCCGAAAGCCCCAGGACCACTTTGTCGTTACCCAACTGCTCCTTGAGGCCCGCCACAGACGATTCGACGAACGACGCCGGGGTCCAGTCGCAGGCGCATCCGCAGATATTCACCACGAAATTCTCGATCAGCTTGCCGCCTTCGGCCGAGTGGTAGACTTCCGGGTGGAATTGAATGCCCCAGGTCTGCTCTCCCCCGATGCGGTAGGCGGCCACGGCGACATCTTCCGTGCTGGCGATAATGCGGTAATCCGCAGGGATTTTCATGATCGTGTCGCCGTGCGACATCCACACCTGCGTCGGCGACCCCACGCCCTTAAATAGTGGGTCGGTGGTTTCTTTCACGGTCAGCATCGCCCGGCCGTATTCTCGCGTGTCGGACGGCATCACCTCGCCGCCGTAGAAATGAGCCATATATTGCGCCCCGTAGCAGACGCCCAGCAGCGGCATGCGGCCTTTGATCGCGCTCAGGTCGACCATCGGTGCGTTTTCTGTACGTGCTGATGAGGGGCTGCCCGAAAGGATGACGCCCTTCCACGATGCGTCCAGCGTGGGGATTTTGTTGTGCGGATGGATCTCGCAATAGGCATTCAATTCGCGGATACGCCTGGCGATGAGCTGGGTGTACTGCGAACCGAAGTCGAGGATCAGGATTTTTTGCTGCATATATTATCAGGTTATTCGTTAGCTTCGGATGGTGGCTCCTACGGTTTCGAGGCGGGCGGCGATGGCCGACATGATGCGGTCGATCTGCGGGTCGGTGAGCGTGCGGGTGGTGTCCTCGATGGTGAAGCCCAGGGCGTACGATTTCTTGCCCTCGGGCAACTTATCACCCTCGTACACATCGAACAGCGTCACGTTTTTCAGCAATTTACGCTCGGCGGCGAAGGCTTCGGCACGCAGCCGGGCGAACGTCACGCTGCGGTCGACCAGCAGCGCCAGGTCGCGGCGCACCTCGGGATATTTCGATAATTCGGTGACGCGGACGCTATGTTTTTTAGTCATCCTGACCAATGCGGCGAAGTCGATGTCGGCATAGTAAACCTCGTTTTTCAGGTCGAAGTCCGCACGCAGCTTCCTGGCGACTAAACCCATCTGCACCAATATTTTGTCGCCTTGTTTCAGCGCAACGGCCTGCGAGAATATATCTGACTGGATATCTTCGCATTGCAACTTATAAATGTCGGCCCCGAGGCGGGCGAGTATTTTCTCGACCACGGCCCTCAGATGGAAGAACGAAACGGCTTCGGACTTCGCGTTCCAGGACTGCGCCACGGCATTGCCCGTCATGGCGACCGCCAGGCGCTGGCCCTCGGAATAGGGAGCAAGCCCGCCTTCTTCCCGGCGTGCGGCATCGTAGCGGTAGCAATTCCCGAATTCATAGAATTTCAGGTCGGGGCGGCGGTGGTTCACATTCAGCTGTATGGCCTCCAACGTATTGAACAACAGGGTTTGGCGCATTACGCTCAGGTCGTTGCTCAGCGGGTTGACGATGCGCACGCACTGTTCGGCCGGATAGCTCTCCAGGCCTTCATAGTAGGACGCTTTGGTGAGCGAATTGCTCATGATCTCGTTGAAACCCAGCGAGGTCATCATATCTGCCAGCAGGTTCTGCACCTTGTCGCGGTCGGGTTTCGGCGCGTAAGCCAGCGTCGAGTTGACGTGCTGCGGGATCTCCACGTTGTTGTAACCGTAGATACGCAGGATCTCCTCCACCAGGTCGGCCTCACGCTGCACGTCCACGCGGTAGGGCGGTACGGCGACGCTTATCACGCCTTCTTTTTCAGACGCTGCCTTTATGTCGAGTGCTGCGAGTATGGCGCGTATTTTATCTGCAGGTATTTCTTTGCCGATCAATGTATTGATACGGGAGAAAGAGGCCTCGAAGCGGAACGGCGCGACCGGTGCGGGGTAGAGGTCCGTGATTCCGGACGATACTTTACCTCCGGCCAGCTCACGCACAAGTATGGCAGCGCGTTTCAGTGCGGTGATGGTGATATCGGGGTCGGTGCCACGTTCGAAACGGAACGACGAATCGGTGCTGAGTCCATGCCTTTTAGCGCTTTTACGTACGGAAATTGGGTTGAAATAAGCGCTCTCGATGAAGATGCTCGTCGTCTGCTCCGACACCCCCGAATCCATCCCGCCGAACACGCCCGCAAGGCACATCGGGCCTTCGGCGTCACAGATCATCAGGTCTTCGGCCGACAATTTGCGCTGCACGCCGTCCAGGGTCACAAAAAGCGTCCCTTCCGGACAGGTACGTACCACGATGCGTCCGCCGCGCACCTTGTCCGCATCGAATGCGTGCAAAGGCTGCCCCAGTTCGTGCAGGACGAAGTTGGTGATATCCACTATGTTATTTTTCGGGTTGATGCCGATTGCACGCAACCGTTTCTGCAGCCATTCGGGCGAAGGGGCGATCCTGATCCCGGTCATCGTCAGCCCGGAATAGCGCGGGGCAGCCTCAGGGTCGAGGACTTCCACTTTCACCTCGCGGTCATTGCCGTCGATGCTGAACGCCTCCACGGACGGGAGCGCCAAACCCGTTTCCATGCCGTGGGAACGCAGGTAGGCTGCCAGGTCGCGGGCCACGCCGTAGTGCGATGCGGCGTCGATGCGGTTGGGCGTGAGGCCGATCTCGATCGTGTAGTCGTCCCCGACGCCTAAAACGTCGCGCACCGGGGTGCCGGGCGTGCAGGCGTCGTCGAGGACCATAATGCCCGAATGGTCGCTGCCCAGGCCCAGTTCGTCGGCTGCGCAGATCATCCCCAGCGACTCCACGCCCCGGATCTTGCTTCGTTTGATCCTGAAACCCTCCTCGCTGCCCGAGGGGTAGAGGGTGGTATTGACCGTAGCTACAGGCACTTTCTGCCCGGCGGCCACATTGGGCGCACCGCAGACGATCTGCAACGCCTCGCCCGTGCCTACGTCGACCGTCGTAACGCTCAGTTTATCGGCATCCGGGTGGCGCCCACAGGTCAGCACATGCCCGACGACCACGCCTTCGAGGCCTCCGCGCACGGCTTCCACTTTGCTCGCGCCTTCGACTTCGAGGCCTATATCCGTCAGTATTTCAGTGATTTTATCGATTCCCAGGTCGGTTGTCACATAGTCCCTGAGCCAGTTATACGAGATCTTCATCCGTTATAAGGGTTAAAAACAGCGCTAAAGGTACGAACTTTCCGCGAGTTTTTCCGAATATTTCGTGCAAAAATAAAGGCCCCCGCTGGGGGCATAACCCGGTAGGGGTTTGTCTAGGTTATATGATTTTAATGGACTGAATTTCAGTAATCATTCCCGGTGTTGTCCGTTTCCTCGCTTCAGATGTGGTTACAGGTTGGTTACAGCATTCTGTCGCATCCTGTCATAGGGTCTCTGTTGAAGTGGTTACGAATTGGCCGAAGCAGGCTTTAAAGAAGCCAGGAACAGCGTAAAATCAGTTATGTCCTGTTGGACGCTTGCCTTCTCCAGAGCGGCCCTATATTCTTTGCGCCTTTCCAATGGAATGATCGTCCAATCATAGCCGCCGGAGATCAGCATCGTATTCATCAGGAAGCGTCCGATGCGTCCGTTCCCGTCCATATAGGGATGTATGTAAACGAAGACGAAATGTCCCAGTACAGCCCTGACTCCGGCATCCGGTTCGTTTTTCAACAGATCGAAAAGCGCCGGCATCGCATCTCTGACCGCCTCCTGGCTTAACGGGGTATGCAGCGAATCGCGAATATACACCTGCTGATTTCTGTAGCCCGCCAAGTCTGCGACCCTTATCAGGCCGGCCGTCACGCTCGGGGCGAAAAGTTCCCTGTACCACACGCGATGGTCAACTTCGATAACTTCGCCGGGATTAGCGCCCTCGAGTATCTTTCTTACGCTTTGTTTTACCGCTTGAAAGGCTTGCCAATAGCCGCGGGCGGCCATAGCATTTTTCTGCTCGGCGTCGGATGCGTCCTTGTCCGGCTGCCAGTTGCCGCTCCGCACTTTCTCAATAAGTTCATCCGTTACCCGGTAACCTTCTATTGACAAAGAGTTATATGCGTCCTGTTCGTATTTCGCCTCAATATGTTTCATGTATGCATCCGCATCTGCAAAAATGTTGGTAGTGCGAGGGAAATTGGAGATAACCGTTTCGCGCATCGAACTCCACATAAGTTTCAGCCTGATCACATAAGGAGATACAGCGCGGGTGAACGGTACAGCTATTTTATCCGAAAACGGGTCTTCTTCCCGTATATCGTAACCCAGACCTTTCATTGTTGCTATGATCTCATCGGCGATGACGCTGTTTCCGATATTGCGGAAAGCTCCGGCCAAGCGCCCAGCCTTGGTTGTCTGTCCTTTTTCAAGCAATATCTTCAGTACATCGGATGCATCAGGAATCATGGAAAGGCAGGTTCTTGCCGACACACTGTCCCTACGGAAAAAATCAGGGCCGCATTCAGCCAATGCTTCCGGCAACGAATAAAGATTAAGTCCGAAATGAGGCTCGGTAACAACTGAGTTGGCAATATTCGCCTTAAAATAAAAGATAGAGGTATTGTGGGGCAATTGGACTATGCCGTCGTGTCCGTTTGCCCATCGGATAATTACCTGCGTGGGGATGACTCGATTGCCGCTATAAAAAGATAGCGACTGCTCTGCCGAAAGGCACCAGTTATTTCCAAACCTCTTGTTCGCATAAGATACAACGAAAAACCAGAAAGAGGTATACCAGTTCGTGCTATCGCCAGCCCTACCATCTGGGCGAGAAGAAATATACCAGCC
>JAVBNK010000145.1:0-4213 GCA_031551595.1 Rikenellaceae bacterium
AGCCCGCCCTGATAGACCAGGAAAGACACAATCCATGCCAAAGCGGTCGTGTAGACCACGGAGAACAACGCCCAGCGCCAGCCTGCTTCCCGGCGGATCGCCACGATCGCCGCCGCGCACGGGAAATACAACAGCACGAAAATCATCAACGCATAAGCCACCAGCGGCGAAAAGACCCGTTCCCCTTTTTTCACACCGGAGGTATAGGTCAGGTGATGAAGATTATCAACGAATGAAACGTCCTCTTCATCGGAGTTAGACAGCACAGCCATCGTGCTGACCACGATCTCCTTGGCGGCGAAACCGCTGATCAGGCTCACCCCGATGCGCCAGTCGAAACCCAACGGACGGATAGCCGGTTCGATGAAATGCCCCAAGCGGCCGATATAGGATTTTTCCTGGTGTTCGCCGGACTGGTCACGATCGATTTGGGCGATCATCTCGGCGCGGGTTTCATCCGGCAGGTCGGACTGTGCAATGGTCTCCCGCGTCATATCATAATCCTGGCTGTAAGTCACATTTTTCGGGTAAGTCATCAGGGCCCAGACAATCACCGAGGCCACCAGAATCACCGTCCCCATTTTTTTGAGGTACTGAGCCCCTTTACTCCACATATGGCGTATGACGCTGATCCCGGTCGGGATACGGTAGGGCGGAAGTTCCATCACGAACGGCGTCTCGTCCTTTTTAAAGACGAATTTGCGCAGCAGTTTGGCGGTGATCACGGCCATCAGCATTCCGAACAGGTAGAGGCCCATCAGGACGGTTCCGGCGTGTGTGGGGAAGAAAATGCCCACCAGCAGCAGGTAGACCGGCAGCCGGGCGCTGCACGAGATGAAGGGGTTGATCAGGATGGTGATGATGCGGCTCGAACGGCTCTCGATGGTGCGCGCGGCCATGATGGCGGGCACGTTGCAGCCGAAGCCCATGATCAGGGGAATGAACGACTTGCCGTGCAGCCCCATGCGGTGCATCACCTTATCCATGATGAAGGCCGCGCGGGCCATGTAGCCCGAATCTTCCATGAACGAGATGAACAGGTAGAGGATCAGGATGTTGGGCAGAAATACAATCACGCCCCCGACGCCCCCGATCACCCCGTCGACGATCATGTCCTTGAGCATCCCGTCGGCCATCGTGCTGCGGACCAGGTCGCCGAGGGCCGCCACGCCCGATTCGATCCATTCCATCGGGTAGGCGCCCAGCACGAACGTCGCCTGGAACATCAGCCAGATGATGAAGAGGAAAATGGGGAATCCCCACAGTTTGTTGGTGACGATCGAGTCTATCAGGCGTGTGGTCTGCACCTGTTCCTTCTCTCCCGGGTCGAAGGTTTCCTTGAGTGCCCCGGAAATGAATCCGTACCGTTCGTTGGTCACGGCGGTTTCGATGTCCTCGCCCAGCTTTTTCTCGATCAGCGGCGCTTCGCGGTCGCGGATGGCGGCCAGGTGGAGGTATTCGGGAACGTCCGACAGGATGTGTTCGGTAAATTTATCGCGTTCGAGCATCTTGAGGGCCACATAGCGCGGCGAGAATTGCTTCCCGGTGTTGACGGCCTCCTTGATGGCGTTTTTCAGGGGCAGCAGGCCGGCCTCGATGTCGGCGTTGTAGTTGATGTGCACGTGGCGCACCGAGGGTTCCTCACCCTCGTAGACCCGGATCACGGTGTCGAGCAGCTCGGTGATGCGTTTTCCGCCGCGCGACACCGTGGGCACCACCGGCACGCCGATCATCTCGCCGAAAGCCCGGTAGTCGAACCGTGCGCCGCTCTGTTCCAGCTCGTCGTACATATTCAGGGCGATCACCATGCTGAAGTCCATGTCGATCAGCTCGGTCGTGAGGTAGAGGTTGCGTTCGAGGTTCGAGGCCGCCACCACGTTGACGATCACGTCGGGCGTTTGCTCCAGCAGGTGCTGCCGTACGTAGGTTTCCTCGGGCGAGTAGGCCGACAGCGAGTAGGTGCCCGGCAGGTCGTAGATCACGAAGCGGTAGCCCCGGTAGTGGAACCGTCCGCGCTTGGCGTCCACCGTCACGCCGCTGTAATTGCCCACGTGCTCATGGCTGCCCGAAGCGGAATTGAACAGCGATGTTTTACCGCTGTTGGGGTTTCCGACCAGGGCGATGCGGATTTCTTTGCGCGAGCGGTCGACCACCTCGTCGAACGAGTATTCCGATTCGGCGATCCCGGCGGGCGATGCCGCCAGGTCGATCTCCCCGGTCGCCAGCCGCCGGGCTTCGTCCTCGGTGATCACATCGATCATCGAGGCTTCGCTGCGGCGCAACGACACCTCGTAGCCCATTACCTTATAGACGATAGGGTCTTTCAGCGGGGCGTTCATCACCACCTCGACGGCCTGTCCGCGGACGAAGCCCATCTCGGTGACGCGCTTGCGGAACGAGCCGTAACCCGTCACCCGGATGATCACCCCGTGTTCCCCTGTTTGCAGTTCGGATAATTTCACTTTCTATTACTTTATTGGGTTAAGCGTCCCGCGTCGGCCGTATTCTTTACTTTCTTCGGCTGCGCCGGCAGTTGCCGGATCACAAAGATATGCCTAAACGGATGTTCGCACAAAAACTATTCTTAAGTTTTTCGCCCGTCCCGGCCGGATTGACGATGTATTGAAGGTCGGGCTGGATGAAGAAATTGTCCGAAAGGGTATATTTCCAGGTCAGTTCGATGGCCGTTTCGCTCGCGATGTCGTGCTTGAAGTTCTCGTATGCGAAAGCCAGGCCCAGTTCGTCGCGTCCCCGGCGGCTCGCCAGGCCGGTGAAGTTCACGCCTGCGCCGATGTAGTGTTTGCACGTGCTGGCGTCCGAAGGGCTGTAGCCGAATTGCACGAAGGCGCCCAGGTTGCGCCCGCCCGAGGCCCAGAGCTGCTGGTTGGCGTTGCCGTAGATGCTGACGATCTCCTGCCTGCTTTCGCCGCCGGGTTTCTGCTCGTGGTAGAGCGCCCCGATCTTGCAGGTGCCCCCGAGGCCCCGGATCGCGGTGTGGTATTGCAACTCGGTCACGACCAGGTATCCGTCGCCGCCCTGGAATTCCCACTTTATATTATAGGGGTTGGCTTCGAAGGGTT
This sequence comes from Rikenellaceae bacterium, assembly GCA_031551595.1. Classification (GTDB taxonomy): domain Bacteria; phylum Bacteroidota; class Bacteroidia; order Bacteroidales; family Rikenellaceae; genus JAVBOW01. The sequence continues at coordinate 3,081 of JAVBNK010000145.1, forward strand.
CGGGGTTGCCGTCGTAGGCAGCGGCCAGCCAGGTGAATCGGTCCGAAATCTCCCATTTTACGGTAAACCCGAGATTGGTCAGCGGGAAGATGGGGGCGGGAATGTTGTGCGAGATGCTGGACTTGACGCCGAACGACGAGTTGAGGTAGAGCCCGCCGTATTCCACCGAACCGAATTCGACGGCCATGTCCTGCAACCCCGCGGTGAGTTCCACGCGGCCCAACCGTTGCCTGTACCACAATTCCTGTAGATAGGTGTGGTTGCCCGCTTCGAGGTTCGATGCGGTCTGCAGGTCGCCGATCAGGGTGGCCGAGGGCGTGTCGCCGTGGGTGTTGGCGCCCATGACGTAGAACCGTCCGCCGCGCCACAGGCGTGCTTTTTCGGTGTCGAAGCCGAGGGTCATCGTCGCCATCCCGAGGTAGGCCGAGCCGGTTTTGATGCCTCCGCTGAGGTTGTTGACCACGTCGCCGGTGTATGATGCGCCGAGTTCCACTGGGTTGTCTTCCTTTTCTTGTGCGCGGGCACAGGGGCCGCCCGCCGTGAGGGCGATGCCGAGCATCGCCGTAAATGCAGTTCTGTAATCCATTAGTAAACGTATTGTAAGCAGGGACAAAAATATAGGTACCCCGGATTTTCCGGAATACCTACATTTTGTTATAAACCTTGCCCGGCCTACTCTTTTTGCGGGGCGTCAGAGCTCTTTCCGCAGCCTCGCCACCGAAATGCCGAGCATTTCGCGGTATTTGGCCACCGTCCGGCGGGCGATGTGATAGCCCTTGTCGTTGAGGATATTCATCAGCACCTCGTCCGTAAGCGGTTTGCGTTTGTCCTCGCCGTCGATACACTCCGAGAGGATCTTCTTGATCTCGTACGACGACACTTCCTCGCCCGAATCGGTCTGCATCGCTTCGGAAAAGAGCTGCTTGAGGGGCAGGATGCCGAAATGGGTCTGGATATACTTGCTGTTGACCACGCGCGAAATGGTGGATACGTCCAGCCCCGTGCGGTCGGCCACGTCCTTGAGGATCATCGGGCGCAGGCGGCTTTGGTCGCCGTCGATAAAGAAGTCGTGCTGGTAGTCGAGGATCTGGCGCATGGTGAGCATCAGCGTGTCATGGCGCTGCTTGATGGCC
>JAVBNK010000150.1:0-11416 GCA_031551595.1 Rikenellaceae bacterium
GAATCGGAGTGGATCACCACCGAAGAAGGCAAGGTGCTCAAAGGCCTGGGCAGGATCAACTCCTACCTGGCGCGTACGAAGTGGGGTGCCAACGCCCAGCCGTACTACATCCCGCTCGACCACGAAGGCAACCAGCTCATCCCGGCGTACAGCTACGACAAGGATATCTCGAAATACGTGGATTTCCTCAAGCGCGGCGTCGAAGCCTTCAGGGCCAAACAAAAATAACCGCAATCGCTGAACGATGTAAAGGCCATGTGTAAAATGCACATGGCCTTTCGTTTTTCCTGCATTTTTCACTACCTTGCGGACATGAAAAAACAGACGGTCATCCTGCTTGCATGCGCAGGTGTATTGGCGGCGGGATTTGTGGTGAATTCTGCGCTGTGGGTCATCCCGCAGCCGGAAGTTGCCGCACGCCCGACGGTCAAATACGGCGACCTGCTCCACCTTCCGGAGGGTATGCACGGTTATTTCGATTATGAGGAAGGTATGGCCGAGGCGGCCCGGCAAAAGAAACCCGTACTGGTCTGTTTCGTATCGTTTTGTAACGACGGTTGCCGCAAGATACTGCTCGGAATGTCGAAAGACGAAACGGTCATGGATATCCTGGAAAAAGAGTACGTGGTCATAGCGCTTTTCTGCGACGCCCAAAACGAGGTAGCCCAGGAAGACCGGATCGTGAACGAACGGGGCGACACGCTGCGCACGCTCGGCAGGATCAATTCTTATTTAGGAAGGACCCTTTGGGGCATTAACGCCACGCCTATTTTTTTGATCTGCGACAATGACGGCAAACCGGCGCTACCGTTCATTAGCTATGACAAAGCCAAAGACATGCGCGAAGTCGCGGGATTCCTGCGCCAGGGAGCCGAAGCCTGTAAACAGCTGAAGAAATGAAAAAAATAACCGTACTCGGGCCGGCGTACCCCTACCGCGGGGGGCTGGCGTCGATCATGGAAACGATGGCGCGCACCTTCGCGGCGCGCGGCGCGCAGGTCGATATCAAAACCTTCACGGTGCAGTACCCCGGCTGGCTGTTCCCCGGCAAGAGCCAGTTCTCCGAGTCGCCTGCACCGCGCGACCTGCGGATCGAACGCTGCGTGAGCACCGTCAACCCTTTCAACTGGATCAAAGTCGGGCGGCGCATCCGGCGCGAGGCACCCGACATGGTGCTGCTGAAGTACTGGACGCCGTTCATGGGCCCCTGTTTCGGCACCATCGCACGCATCGCACGCCGGAACCGCCGCACCAAATTCATCGTGCAGCTCGACAACGTCGTCCCGCACGAACACACGTTCACCGACACGCCGTTCACGCGCTACTTCCTGGGCGGGTGCGACGGCTTTATCTACATGTCGGAGCAGGTGCGCACCGACCTGGAACGGTTTACCCGCGGGCGCAAACCCGCGCTGTTCTCGCCCCACCCGCTGTTCAGCAACTTCGGCGAGCGGGTGCCGCGCCAGGAAGCCTGCCGCGAACTGGAACTCGATCCGGCTTACGAATACTCGCTCTTTTTCGGGCTGATCCGCGACTACAAAGGGCTCGACTTGCTGCTGGACGCCTGGGCGGCATTGAAAGCCAGGGGACTCAACGAAGGCCGCAAACTGATCATCGCCGGGGAATTCTACCAGAACAAGGGCAAATACCTCGACCAGATCGCCGAACTGGGGCTGGTGGACGACATCGTGATGCACGACTACTTCATCCGCGACGACAGGGTGCGCTACTTTTTTTCGGCGGCCGACGTGCTCATACAACCTTACCACAGCGCCACGCAGAGCGGCGTGACACAGATCGCCTACAATTTCGAGCTGCCGATGATCGTCACCCGCGTGGGCGGCCTCTCGGAGATCGTACCCGACGGGGTGGTCGGTTATGTGTGCGGCACCACGGCGGAAAGCCTGGCCGACGCCATCGTGCAGTCGCGCAGGCCCGGCGTGCTCGCGCAATTCGCCGAAAACATGAAAACCGAAAAACGGCGCTTCAGCTGGGAGGCCATGGCCGACCGGACGGAAGAAGTTTGGCGGATGACGTTGTAAAGATTTCTGCGTTGGATTTTGAGGCCTGCCCGAAACGGCGGGCCTCTTTTCTCCCCGGTTGCGGGAGCGAAGCGCCGAGCCACGGAGATACGATCGCAAACGACCGTTCCTTCCGCCCGGCGGGGCATCGCGGGCACAGGCCATTGCACCCGCTCCGGGCGTCGCCCGGGCATTCCGCCCGGCGACATGTAATCTGTCAGGCCTTCCCCCAAGCTTTTTATTTCCGCCCGAATGACGTACCTTTGCAGGGTATGACACGCAGGGATTTTGTCGACCGGGCCACCGGAATGCTCACGCCGCGCTACGGACAGCGCGAGGCGGGAAGCATCGTGCGCCTGGTGATGGAGTCCCTCTGCGGGGTCACGCGGACGGATATCGCCCTCGATCCCGTGGCCGCGCTGGACGATGCGGCGGCAGGGCGGGCCGTGGAGCGGATCGCCGCCGGGGAACCCGTGCAGTATGTGCTGGGCGAAGCGTGGTTCTGCGGCGAACGGTTCGAAGTGGGCCCCGACGTGCTGATCCCGCGGCCGGAAACCGAAGAACTGGTGGAGTGGATCGTCCGGGAACACGGCCCGCAACGGGGCCTTCGGGCGCTCGACATAGGCACGGGCAGCGGAGCGATCGCCGTGATGCTGGCGCTGCGGCTGCCTGCCGCGCAGGTGACGGCCACCGATATCTCGTCCGGGGCGCTGGCCGTGGCCGCCCGCAATGCCCTGCGGTTCGGGGCCCGAATCGGTTTCGTCCGGGGCGACGCGCTCGAAGGGTTGCCTGCGGGCGAATTTGACGTTACGGTTTCCAATCCCCCTTATATCCCGCAATCGGAAAGGGCGGCGATGGCGGCCCACGTAACCGGCCACGAGCCTGCCGGGGCGCTTTTCGTGCCGGATCACGACCCGCTGCGGTTCTACCGCGCCATCGCACGCGGCACGCGCGGCGGGTGGATCTATTTCGAAGTGCACGACCCGCTGGCGGGCGAGGTCTGCGCGATGCTGGCCGGAGAGAATTGCACGGAAATTGAACTGCGGCAGGACATTCACGGCAAACCCCGCATGGTGCGATGCAGGAAACAGTAAAAACGGCCGCACAGGCCCTCACGGCGTTGCAGATGCTGTGCGCGAAGGCGGAACGTTCATCGGGCGACGCGATGCGGCTGATGGCGCGGTGGAATGTGGAGCCTGCGGAACGTGCCAGGGTGCTCGAGAAACTCCTGCACGACCGCTATATCGACGACAGCCGCTACGCAGGGGCCTATGTGCGCGACAAGTCGAGGCTTGCGGGCTGGGGGGCGCACAAGATACGCATGCAACTCGCCGCCAAAGGGATCGCACGCGAAACCATCGAGGAAGCGCTCGCGCAGATCGACCCCGAAACCACCGCGGGGAAACTCGACGAACTGCTGGCGCGTAAAATGCGCACGGCGAAAGCCAAAGACGCCCATGACCTGCGCGGAAAACTGCTGCGCTTCGGGTTGGGTCGGGGATTCGGCTATGCACAAGTGGCCCGGGCCGTGGAACGCATGGTGAAAACTGAAGAGTGATGAAAAAATATCATAATATAATCCGTGGCGTATTTAAATTGATGATCCGTAATCGCGGGGGTCGGATTTTTCGGTTTTGCATTGCAAAACCGGCCGCCTGCCGCCTGGGGCAGGCGGCAATCGCTTCGCCGGAGGCTTTGCCTGCACCCGTCGCCGCCGGCATTCTGCCTGACTCACCCCTATCAGCAAGCCGTCGGGTCGGGAGATCGAGTCGCCGACTTTGGCATCTTGCGATGCAAAATGCAGTCCTGCTCTCGATCACGCTGCCTGTGCACGCCCAGACGAGCTACTACGCCCTGCCGCTGAAGACCACGCCGTCGCTGTCGGGCAATTTCGCCGAAATACGCGGCGGACACCTCCATGCGGGCATCGACCTGCGCACCGGAGGCCGCGAAGGGATGCCCGTCTACGCCGCCGCCGAAGGGACGCTCGCCCGCATGTCCTATGCCCCGTCGGGTTACGGCCGCACGCTCTACATCGACCATCCGAACGGCACCACCACCGTCTACGCCCACCTGCAGCGCTTCACCCCGGAACTTGAGAAATATTTCGACGAGGCCCGCTACCGCCGGCAAAAAGACGACGCAGACCTCGACGTGCCTGCGGGCAGGTTCACGTTCCGCAAAGGCGAACAAATAGGCTGGTCGGGCAACTCGGGTTCGTCCGGGGGGCCGCACCTGCACTTCGAAATCCGGGAAACGTCGTCGCAGGAGGTGCTCAACCCCGTCGCCACAGGCGCCATCCCGGTCGAGGACACCACCCCGCCCGAAATTTTCAGGCTTTACTACATCCGGGTGGACACACTGCGCGGCGTGCCGGTGAACGCAAAACCCCGCGAGGTGAAACTGCGCACCCTGGCCGCAGGCCGGTACACTTCGGCCGACAAAGAGGTGAAGGTGGCGCAAAACGGCTATTTCGTCGCCGAAGTCACCGACCGCATGGGAAATTCGCATTACAACTTCGGCCCTTACATCATCACCCAACGCATCGACGGGCAGCCCGTGTTCACCATGATGCGCAACCGGTTCGCCTTTGCCGACACCCGCTACGTCAACTCCATCGGCCACTACGCGCTCAACCGGGGCACGCCGCACGAGCTGATCCGGCTGGCCGTACAGGCCGCCAACAAAATCCCGCTCTACTCCGACCTGAGGAACCGGGGGGCGCTGACGCTGCGCGACTCCCTGCCGCACACGGTGTCGGTCGAGGCGTGGGACTGCGACCTGAACAATGCCCGGGTGGAATTTACCGTGCGCCTGGCGCCCTATACCCCCGCCGAGGCTCCCGAAGGAATGCCGCCGGCCTACCCTAACCGCACGTTCAGCTACTCGTGCGACGGGGCGTCGGTCACCATCCCGCCCGGATGCCTTTACGAGCCGATCTTCTACGCGCAGCAATGCGCCGTACCCGCACCCGTTCCCGGTGCGCTTTCGCCCGTCTACGCCTTCCATGACGCGGACACTCCGCTCCATTCCCACATCACCGTCGGCATTGCCGCCAATATTCCCGTACGCCTGCGGCCCCATGCCGTGCTGGCCTTCATCGGGCGTGACGGAAAACCTTCCTGCGCAGGCGGACAGTGGGACCCCGCATCGGGCGAAGTCACCGCCAAAGTGCGCGATTTCGGGAAGTATTACGTCGTGGCCGACACCCTGCCCCCGCGCATCGCACCCCGCTTCACGGCCGATCCGACGGATGCGAAAACCCTCGTATTCACCATATCGGACGATTTCTCGGGCATCGCCTCCTACCGCGCCGAGATCGACGGTCGATGGGCGCTCATGGAGCACGACCCCAAATCGAAAACCCTCACCCACCCCCTCGACCCGGCGCGGTTCGCCACCCCGGGCACACACGCTATCACGCTTACAGTCACAGATAAAGCGGCAAATACCGCACGCTGGACAGGCTCCTTCACGATAAAGGAGCGCTAAGCGCCTATTCATGGTACGGATTTTGACCTGCAGAAAAAGATCCCTGCGAGGTATCGCATCCACACGCGACGTAAAATCTTAAAAACCATGCGACCATGATTCCATTAATCTTAAATTCTATCCTTATGACCACGATGACCATGACAGGCTTCGCCCTGCCCACACTCCCCTATCCGCTCGACGCGCTCGAACCGCAGATCAGCCGTGAAACTATGGAATACCACTACGGCAAGCACCTGCAAACCTACATCACCAACCTCAACAACCTGATCAAGGGCACGCCGTTCGAGAACGCCTCGCTCGAAGAGATCGTACGCAAATCCGACGGTGCGATCTTCAACAACGCCGCCCAGGCCTGGAACCACGAATTTTTCTTCCTGACCCTCTCGCCCAATGCGCAGAAAACGCCCGCAGGCGCCCTGGCCGCAGCCATAGACCGCGATTTCGGCAGCCTGGCCGCATTCAAGGAAGCATTCAACAAAACCGCCCTGGGGGTATTCGGCTCGGGATGGGCATGGCTCGTGACCGACAAGGACGGCAAACTTTCCATCGTGCCCGAATCCAACGCCGGAAACCCCATGACCAAAGGCCTGACCCCCCTGCTGGCCGTCGACGTGTGGGAACACGCCTACTACATCGACTACCGCAACCGACGCGCAGACTTCCTCTCGGCCATCTGGGAACGGATCGACTGGAAAAAGGTCGGCGAACGCTACGGCAGGTAATATGCGCAAGGCTGCGAAAATCAACCGGCGGCCCCGACGTACTACCAAAGAAAGCCGCCCCATCCGGGGCGGCTTTCTTTTTGCAACACGGCGCATTCGGGACACGATCCCGGATTCACACTACCTGCCGCTCAATTTGTCGAGGATGGGCCGGATCTGGTCGCCCTGGCTCGGACGGGGGGCGTCCGCGGAAATGATCCTGAACCCGGCATCGATCAACAGGAAACGGGGAATGCCGGCGATGTCCCAGTTCTTCCGCATGTCGTCGGTGGCAAGGACCTCGACGACCGCCTTGTGGTCGCCTCCCCTGACGTATTTCTCCCATGCCGGAATATCGCCGTCAACGGAAACGGCCACGAACCGGATGCCGGGATATTCTTCGCTCAACGCCTGGAAAGAAGGCGACTCGGCCATGCACGGGGCGCACCATGTGGCCCAGATGTCAACGTACATCGGTTTGCCTTTCAGGTCGCTCAGCCTCAGGCTCCTGCCCTGGGGATCGCGCAGGGCGACCTCGATGGCCGGCATTCCCTCCCTGAGCCTGGTGCTGGCGTTCAGTTTCTCCATATAGATCGCCTTCATGTCCGGGTAGGGTATCCTTTCGCCGTAATCGAGCAGCGCGGAATATTGTTCGGAAGTGATGTCCGCGTGGATATTGCGCACCTGCCCCGATATGTCGACCAGCGCATTGAACCTCTCCGACCCCCTGACCTCAAGGCCCGGGACGCCCCTGAAGCGGCTGAGCACCTGCCGGACCACCTCGATGTTGAGGTATTTGTCGTCGGAAACGAGCTCGTCCAGGACAGGCTGGATGCGCTCCCGGTGGCTCGCATAAAAGCCGTTGACGATGTTGAGGTACTCTTCTTTGGTGGCCTCCATCGGAATCATATCGCTTTTATAGTTAGGATAGAGCAGCAGCGAATTCACATAATCGGCCTTAATGCGTACCCGCTCCATTTCCCGGAATTCTTCGGTAACGCCCTGCAACTCTTCCAGCTGCCCGAGGCGTGCATCCGCAAGGCTGTCGAGCACCGCCCCGATCGGGCGCGACTCGCCCTGCAGGAGATCCCCGCCGTCCAGGAAGGATCCGCTTTTAGGGTAGTACCTCAGCTTCAGGTAGGTATTGGCCTCCACACCCCTGCCTTCCGGGGCGATCACCGTTTTCAGGTTGTCGTCATACAGGTCGATCGTCAGCTCGTCCCCGGGCGAGAGGTAGAGCGGATTACGGAAAAGCAGGAAATATTCCGGGCCGTTTTCCAGCGGGACCACGATCTCCATTTTGCCGTCCGGGCCCGCCGTGAGCGGGATCTCTCCGTAGGGGGCGATGAACGACAGCTCGCCGTTCGGGCAGAGCTCCGCATTGGCCTCTTTAAGGTGCTGCAACGAGAGGTGGAGCGTGGCGCTCGGGGGGGTCTGCGCCTTACATGCCGCGAAAAGGAGCGGGACAAGCGTCAATAATGTCAGTCTGTTTTTCATTTTTATCGGGTTGTTTACAAAGCCTTTCCCCCGATGAAAAGGGGAAAGGCTTCGATCGGGTTATTACTATGCCCCCGGCTTCCCCGGGAAGCGTAATGCGCGTTAATAGAATACGATATCGGTGATCGGGCCGAATCCCCTGTGGGTCTGTACCGCGGGAAAATGTTTGCTGTCATTCCCGGGCCTTCCGGAAGACGACAGGTTGATGACCGCCACTTCCCCCGTGCCGTCGGGCAGGTTGAAACAAACCGCAAGGCTGTACATCGGGTCGAACTCATACTCCGGGAAACTCAACACCCCGCCCGGCTCCATCCGGGAATCGGTCGCGGAGCGGGCGAAAGTCATTTTCACGGCCGTTCCGCCGTTCTCATTCGTATAGATCGGGGTCACCGCCCCGCCTTCGGCCCTGAAGTCCCACCGGTAGACCGTACTGCCGGAGGTGAAATAGATCAGTCCGCTGAACACGTCCGTCGTGGCGAAGCACGAGTTCGCATCCAGGCCCGCCGGGGCCGCCACAGCCGTAAAGCCCGAAAAAGTGGGGATGTTGCCTGTGGTGAAGCCGAGGGAATTGAATTCGTAAACATAGCACATGGCGCCCTCTTTTGCCAGCGCGTAGGCGTACGTGGAATTACTGTTTTCCGTGCTGTATTTCAGCCCCGGCCCCAGGTAGAGCACCTGCCGTCCTTCGGGCAGCGCGTTGGGGTCAGCGCCCGTCGCATTGATCTCCTTCAGGGGAATGCTTTTCAGCACCGCCGAGGCGGGGTTATCCCAGGCTTCGTCGAAAGCGACGGTCGCGATGGTCGTAAGGGCGGTACGGTAATAAGTCAGGAACCGCCGCGCCGCCTGGTCATAGACCAGCGAGAGGAATCCGAATTTTGTGTTATGCGTGATATTAAGACCGCCCAGCGTACCGGTGTGGACCTTATAGATTTTCACACCCACCGGGCAATGGTATAACCGGCCTCCCGAGATGATCGTGAAACCATGGTCGGTTCCGTGGCCGGGAGCCGCCCTGAAGCTCGAATAATCGAACGTAGCATCGGCCAACGGGGAGACGAGTTGATTCAGTTTCAGTTTCTGCACCTGACGGAATTGGTCCGAGGGGATAAACGTGCCTGACTCATCCGGATTGTCGGTGACGATGCCGAAAACTTTAGTGTCATAGCCCCCGCCGACGGCAAAATAGAGCATCCCGGGAACGCCCAACAGGCTGACCGGCGCGCCGGTGAACTGCCTGCCCGTTTCCTTATGGTACGCATCGGGCGTAACGGTGGGTTCCCCGACGTATTCGATCGCCCCGAGGCGTGCCTCGCCCGCAGCGTTCCCATGCAGCACCATCCACGCGCCCGTGTAGGGTTTGATGAGCCTCAGCAGGACGTTGGCCGGATAGGTCAGTCCGGTAATTTTGTCATGCACGTTCAGGCGTATATACTGGACGTATTTCCTCTCGGCGCCCGTCAGTTCGATGGAGAGCGTTTCGCTGTTTCCGATGACTTCCGTGTCGCTGACGCCCGCCACGTTGAAATTAATATAGGAGCGCAGCCATTCGAATTCCAGGTTGTCCTTATTCTTGCTGAGCGTCTGGCTCAGTTCGGGGGTGATGGTGACGGTTTTCGCCTCCATGAGGGTGCTCACCTCGGCCGGAAGCGACACGTCCACGTCGTTCACGACCGTATAGTCCGTATTGCCCTTATCTTTGATGCATGACAGGGCGAGGCAAGGGATGGCCAACAGGCAGATTATCGTTTTTTTCATGTGCATTGCATTTAACGGTTACCAATCCATTTCTTCCACAAAATAGATCCATTCAAGGTCGGGGAATTTCGTTTCGTCGTACAGGGGCGGATTGTCGGGGTTGCTCTTGTATTCGTCCAGCGCTGCCTGCAGGTCATAGCAGCCGAGCATGACATCGAACTGATCCCCGTTCAGCCATGCGGCAATATCCGTAATACCGTTGTTGATCAGGAAACGGGCTTTGGTGTCGCTGAAACCGAACAATACCCCGAACATCTGTTCGTACATACTCCAGGTTTCCCCGTCGACCCCAAGGATTTCGAGGGTAAGGATGTTCTTCACATCGAGCGTGAACGCGTCTTTGCCTTCGGCGCCCGGGCTGAAATCCGACCGTTCGAAATCGATCGCCCACCGGCCGGTGAAACTCCCGCATGCGGGAATACGGCCGACCAGGTATTTGAGCACGACCTTTGCGGCGCCCGCCGGCAACACATAGCTCAGTCCGGGGACTTCGGTCACCTCCAGGGCCGTGGCGACCCTCTCGTCGGGAATGAGCCTGAACCGGACCTTGCGGTCGTAGTTCACCGGATCGCCCATCACCTTCACGCCTACATAAAGCGTGTCGGCAAGCCGATCTGCCGGCATAAGGCCGAAATTGCCTTTGTATTTCAGGTAGGCCTCGCCGTCGTTGTCGCCCGTTCCGGTCCCGACGTACCTCGGGTCGTACCAGCCGTAGACGTTGAGTTCCCCGCCGGCGCCGTACTTGATCATTTCAGCCTCGTCGCAACCCGCAAACGGGGTGAGCAAGGCCGCGATACATGCCAGTTTCAATATCTTTCGCATAACTTCCGATCTTTAGTTAGTGGTTTTGCCAAACGTGATTTCGTCGTCCGGAATGCCGAACATGTAGTTCGCGTCGGTCATTTCCGCGACGGGGCAGTGCAGGAACGTCGCATACCCGAGCCTTTTGTAGAAGAAGAACAACTGGCCTTCGCCGTAGAGTTCCTTGCGGTATTCCTTCTCGATCTCGCCGAGCCTGGCCGCAGCGGTAGTGTAGCCTGCCGGTTCCAGCCCTCGCTTATCCCTGACACGGTTGAGGAATCTGGCCGACTGCGTGTCGTCGGCGGTGCATTCCGCCAGGATGTAGTACATCTCGGGCAGGCCGATCAGGCGGAGGGAATTGGCCGTAGACCACCACAGCGAGGTCTGGCGGTATTTCAGGGATACATAGCCGTTGCCGCTCTGTTCGAATCCGACCCCCTCCTTGAGGCGCGAATCGTTACCCCCGTCCTGCGCCACGCCGAACTGCTCGTCGAGGAAGGCTTTCGACGAGATCGAGTAGGCAGGCCTTTCGGAGAAAAAGTCGCTGCCTACCTGCACGTCGAATTTGTAGGCGGAGATCCCGAAGATGATCTCCTTCGAGCGCATCCGGTCCATGTTGTCGTCGACCAGTTCGAACAGGTCGCTGTCGATCACCTCCCGTGCATACCTCGCGGCTTCGTCCGTATGGCCCGCATACAGGTGGACGCGGGCCATGAGCGCCTTGACCGCATAGAGGTTCATTTTGAACTGGCGGTAGGTCAGCAGCGGGTCGGTCTTTGCGTACAGTTCGGCCTCGTCCTCCCTGGTCTGCGGGAAGGTGAACAGCAACGGGTCGGCGCCTCCCAGCAGCCGTTCGGCTTCCGCGAGGTCTTCCAGTATCTTCTCGATCACCCGGCTGGAGGCCATCGCTTCTTTGGCATCGCGCGAGAATTCCGTACGGTAGCTTATCCGGGCCCGGTCGGGGGTGTTTTTATATACGGGGCCGTACATCCTGAGCAGGTCGAAATGAAGGAACGCCCTGATTCCCAACGCCTCGCCACGGATCAACTCATAGTAGTTATCCGTGTAAAAGACATGCCGGTTCCTATCCGTCCAGCCGATCAGGTTGTTTACGTTGGCGATCAGGTTATACATCGCTTCCCATAT
>JAVBNK010000128.1:0-5464 GCA_031551595.1 Rikenellaceae bacterium
GAATCGAACCGGGGACACAAGGATTTTCAGTCCTTTGCTCTACCAACTGAGCTATGGCACCTCTCATTAAATCCGATCCGGTAAAATCCAACTCAATTCCACCGAATCAGGACGCAAAGATAACCACAAATTTTCTTTTTAACAAATTCAACCTGCGAAATTTTTTGTTCCGCCTAAATGTAATACCTTTGCGAAAGGTATCCCAAGCGTAAATTTTCTATCCAATGAAGGTCGCAATAGCCCAACTTAATTTCACCGTAGGTGATTTTGAAGCCAATAAAGTTAAAATCATAGACGCTGTCATCAAGGCTAAAAATGCAGGAGCCGACCTGGCCGTATTCAGTGAACAAGCGATCAGCGGCGCTCCGGCTTACGACCTGCTCAATAAGATCACTTTCCTCGACCTTTGCGAAGACGCCCTTGTGGAAATCGCATCGCACTGCGACGACATCGCAGTGATCGTGGGGATGCCCCTTTCGCATAAGAACAACACCATCAGCGCGGCGGCTCTCATCAAGGACCGTAAGATCGTCAAATTCATCGGGAAACAGAACGTCTCCTCGCGCGACGAAGTGCGCCATATCGTACCCTCGGACGGGGTGGAATATGTGAAGATAGGCGGCCATAAGGTGGCCATCGTGGTGGGCGACGACATCCGCGCGGAGCAACATTACGGGGACTATGCCGATACGATCGTGAACGTAGCTCTGAGCCCCTATGCACGCGGGATCGTCGAAAAAAGATACGATTTCTTCAAAAACCTCGCTTTCATGACGGGCAAAAACGTCGTGTTCGCCAACAGTGTGGGCGGGCAGACCGACATCGTCTGCGACGGATCGTCCGCCGTGTTCAACGGCGAGGGGCAAGCCGTCATGCTGCTGGAGAATTTCGAGGAGGATTTCGGGGTGATCGACCTGGCGGCCGGGAACAAACCGATCGAAATCCCTTACCAGAACAAAACCCGCAACGTCTACCGCGCCCTGAAGCTGGGCCTGCGCGACTATTTCGGGAAGAACGGATTCCGCACCGCCGCCCTGGGATTGTCGGGCGGCATCGACTCGGCCGTGGTGCTGGCCATCGCCGCCGAGGTGCTCGGGCCGCAGAACATCACGGTCATGATGCTGCCGTCGCTCTATTCGACCGTCCACTCGATCGAGGATGCGCGCGTGTTGGCCGAAAACCTGGGGGTAAACTATAAAATAGTACCCATCAGTTCGGCCTACACGGCCGTGCTGAAGGAAATGCGCACGGCGTTCGGCGAGATGCCGTTCGACGTGACGGAGGAGAATATCCAGGCCCGCCTGCGGATGGTCTACCTGATGGCGCTGTGCAACAAATACGGCCATGTGCTGCTCAACACCTCCAATAAGAGCGAACTGGCCGTGGGCTACGGCACCCTCTACGGCGACAGCGCAGGCTCGATCAGCATCCTGGGCGACGTTTACAAGAGCGAAGTGTTCGACCTGGCACGTTACATCAACCGCGACCGGGAGATCATCCCCGAGAACACCATCGTCAAGGAACCGTCGGCCGAACTGCGGCCCGAACAGAAGGATTCCGACTCGCTGCCCGCTTACGAAGAACTGGACGCCATCCTATACCGCATGGTCGAGGAGGGACAGCACCGCGAGGAGATCATCAATGCCGGTTTCGACACCGGCATGGTCATGCGCGTCTACCGTATGGTCAACCGCAACGAGTACAAACGCAGCCAGTTCTGCCCTATCCTGCGGATGTCGACCTGCACTTTCCGCAAAGGACGCGTCTGGCCCCTCACCAATAAATACGGCAACTGGGGCGCACTGTAATCGATCGATTATTGTAACGCTTTCCCCAGCGCATGTCCCGCCCACACGGCCAACAGGCATACCGCTACGCTTCCCAGCGCGTAGAGGACGAACGTGCCGGCCTGGCCGTTGCGCAGCAGGGTGAGGTTTTCCCATGAGAACGCGGAGAAGGTGGTGAACCCGCCGCAGAACCCCACGATGAGCAGTTGCGCCCACGGTTCGCGGCCTGCGACGGCGGGCAGCGCCCACAGCAGGCCGATCAGCAGCGATCCGAGGGCATTGATCCCGAAGGTGGCCACCGGCAGCGCGGGCATCCCGGCCCACAGGGCCAGCCGCACCGCGCCGAAACGCGTCACGCTGCCCAATCCCCCGCCGAGGAATATCAGCAGCAGGGATTTTGCCATATAAAGTTACCTTTTACGCCGGCCAACGCCCCGGGAAAAAGTTCGCAGGCCAGGAAATACTCGTCCGGGAAACCGTCCGTGTTGCCGATGCCGAACTGCGAGGCCCTCACGAACCCGAAACGCCCGTAATAAGCCGGGTCGCCCAGCAGGAATGCGGCCGGGCATCCCATCTTCCGGGCACGGCGCAACCCTTCTTCCATGAGGCGTGCGCCCACCCCCAGCCTGCGGTGCGACAACCCGACGCACAGTGGGGCGACCAGCACCACCCCGCGCCCGCCCACCGTCGCACGGGTCAGCATGACATGCCCCGCCAGCCCTTCCGGATCCTCGGCCACGAGGGCCAGCGACGGGATATAGGCGTCCGAGGCCCGCATCCCTTCGACGAAATTTTGCTCGTTGCCGTCGGTATGTTCGGCGGTCAGGAACGCCGTGCGCACCAACTCGCGGATCGCGGCGAAATCCGCCGGTTTTTCCTCCCGTATGATCATAATAAGGACAAATATACGAAAAAACGAACCGTTTCCCCTCCCCTATCCGATGCATTTTAACGGACCGATAAAACCATAGACAGGGAAAGTACGGCAAGCGTTATAAATAATACATGGTTGATTTTGAAGAATCTTTCAGAAATGTTGCGGCCGTTTTTCAATCGGTGTTTTACCGCAAGCGACACCGGGACATAGATTATCGTTGAAAGGGCCAGGCATCCGGCAAGAAGGATGCTGGCTCCAAATGCCTGTCCACCTTCACCTTCGCCTTCGGAAATTATCAGATAAACCATTTTGAAAGAGAACAGGACGGACACTAAAATTATGACGGATAATGCCGTATTGAGCAGGTTATCCCTGAAAAACCCGCATCGTTTCATTCCGGACCTATGCATCCTCCCTAAGTTTGGAAATACCGGTTGAAAAATGTAAAAACGAGGGCGGTTTTGCAAACCTGCATGTGGCAAATTGCCGAGCCGCGTCCTAGTTCATTTACAAATATAGATAAAAGTTATCAACAGAGGGGCGGATCGTTTGCCAGACCGGGGAAAATAGTTACTTTTGCAGTTCAGATAATGATCTTAAAGATGTCTGAAAAAAGAACTGCCACGCTCCTGCTCGAAGACGGCAGCCGGTTCGAAGGATTCTCCTTCGGCGCCGATCACTCCACCTCCGGTGAGGTAGTCTTCTCAACCGCTATGGTCGGTTACCCCGAAAGCCTTACAGACCCCTCGTTCCGCGGCCAGATCCTGGTGATGACCTACCCCCTGGTGGGCAATTACGGCGTGCCTTCGGACGAGCGCGACGAGCACGGGCTGATGAAATTCTTCGAGTCGGAAGGCATCCACGTGCGTGCGCTGGTAGTGACCGACTATTCGTTCGAGTACAGCCACTGGAATGCCGTGCGCAGCCTCTCGGACTGGCTGCGCGAACACGACATCACGGCCATCTACGGCGTGGACACCCGCCAGGTGACCAAGCTGATCCGCGAGAAAGGCGTAATGATGGGGGCGGTCGATGTGGAGGGTACGGAGCCTGCCCGGATCGAAAAAGATCCCAATGAAGGTAACATGGCCGCCGAGGTGAGCTGCAAGGAGGTGACCGAATACGGCAAAGGCAAATACCGCATCGTGCTGGTGGACTGCGGATGCAAGACCAACATCATCCGGAGGTTGCTGCTGCGCGACGTGACGGTGGTGCGCGTGCCGTGGGACTACGACTTCACTACGCTCGACTACGACGGGGTGATGCTCTCGAACGGCCCCGGCGACCCGGCGAAATGCACCCCCACGATCGAAAACATCAAAAAGGCGATCGCCATAGGCAAACCCATCTTCGGCATCTGCCTGGGCAACCAACTGCTGTCGATCGCGGCGGGCGCCAAAACCTTCAAACTCAAATACGGCCACCGCAGCCACAACCAACCCGTGCTGCAGGTGGGCACGGACAAGGCGCTGATCACCTCGCAGAACCACGGTTTCGCGGCCGACACTTCGACCCTCGAAGCAGGCTGGGAACCGTTCTTCATCAACCTGAACGACGGCACTTCGGAGGGTATCCGCCATACGACGCAGCCGTTCTGCTCGGTGCAGTTCCACCCGGAAGCCTCCAGCGGGCCGTTGGACGCCGATTTCCTTTTCGATAACTTCATTGAACAGATCGCAACATGCAAAAAATAGAGAAAGTCATATTGCTGGGTTCCGGCGCACTGAAGATCGGCGAGGCGGGCGAGTTCGACTACTCCGGCTCGCAGGCGCTCAAGGCGCTCAAGGAAGAGGGCATCTACACGGTGCTGATCAACCCCAACATCGCCACGATACAAACCTCGGAAAACATCGCCGACCGGGTCTATTTCCTGCCGGTAACCCCGGAATTCGTCGAGGAGGTGATCATCCGCGAACGTCCGCAGGGCATCCTGCTCGCGTTCGGCGGCCAGACGGCCCTGAACTGCGGGGTGAAACTCTACCGCAGCGGCGTGCTGGAAAAATACGGCGTGCAGGTGCTCGGTACGCAGGTGCAGGCGATCATCGACACCGAGGACCGCGAAAAATTCGTCCAGAAACTGGACGAGATCGAGGTCAAAACGATCAAAAGCGAGGCCGTCGGCACGGTGGCCGAAGCCAAAAGGGTGGCCAATGAACTGGGCTATCCGGTGATCCTGCGTGCGGCCTACGCGCTGGGCGGCCTGGGGTCGGGCTTCTGCGACGACGACGAGCAACTGGAGGCGCTGGCCGCCAAATCGTTCTCCTACTCCGACCAGGTGCTGGTCGAGAAGTCGCTCAAAGGATGGAAGGAGATCGAGTACGAGGTGGTGCGCGACAAATATGACAACTGCATCACGGTCTGCAACATGGAGAACTTCGACCCGCTCGGCATCCACACCGGCGAGAGCATCGTGGTCGCCCCGTCGCAGACCCTTACCAACATAGAGATCAACAAACTGCGCCAGCTGGCGATCAGGATCATCCGCCATATCGGCATCGTGGGCGAGTGCAACGTGCAGTATGCCCTCGATCCCGAGTCGGAGGACTACCGCGTGATCGAGGTGAACGCCCGCCTGAGCCGTTCGTCGGCCCTGGCGTCGAAGGCGACGGGCTTCCCGCTGGCCTTCGTGGCCGCCAAACTCGGCCTGGGCTACGGACTGCACGAGTTGAAGAACTCGGTGACCAAAACCACGCCGGCATGTTTCGAACCCGCGCTGGACTATATCGTTTGTAAAATTCCCCGCTGGGACCTGGGCAAATTCAAGGGGGTATCTCGCGAACTGGGGTCGAGCATGAAATCG
>JAVBNK010000116.1:0-3510 GCA_031551595.1 Rikenellaceae bacterium
ATACAGCTCGCGCAGGGCGTGTGTGCGCTCCGTGGCCTCATCGCCGCCGCCCGCATAAGCCCCGAATGCCCGGCGCAGGAAAGCGGAAGAAAAAACCGCGTCCAGCAACTCCGCCGAAAGGTCGGCCTGCGCCACCTCCAGCCCGCGCGAACGCAGGTAGCCCGCCAGGTAAGGCGTGGCCGGGTAAGGCGCGTTGGGTTGCAGCAGGGGCGGGGTTACGAGCAGCGTACGTTTCATATTCCGGTGGTTATCGTCAGTCCGTCATAGGCCGGGAATACTCCCCCGGGCAACTCCGCGGACACCTCGGCGTGCAGCCCCATCTGATGGGAAAGGTGCGTCAGGTAGGTACGCCGTGCGCCCACCCGGCCGCTGATGTGCAACGCCTCATCGAGCGTAAAATGAGATACATGGCTCTCGCGACGCAACGCATTGATGACCAAAACCTCAACGCCGCGTATTTTCTCAACCTCGGCGGGGTCTATGCGGTTGAAATCGGTCAGGTAGGCGATCCCGCCGATGCGGAAACCCAGCACGGGAAGGCGGTAATGCCAGCCGCGGATGGGGATCACGTCGATGCCGCCCGCGCGGAAAGGCTGCTCGCCGATCGTCACCAGGTCGATCTCCGGCACCCCGGGATATTTATGCTCCGAAAAAGCATAATCGAAATCCTTGCGCACGACCGTTTGCACGCGCTGCTCGGCATAGATCTCCACCGGGCGCTGCAGCGTATAGTTGAACGCCCGCACGTCGTCGATGCCGGCCGTATGGTCCTTGTGTTCGTGGGTAAGCAGGATGCCGTCGATGGCCGTCACATCCTCGCGCAACATCTGCTGGCGGAAATCGGGCCCGGCATCGATCACCAGCGTGCCGCCGCCGTGCTCCACGAGCGCCGACGAACGCAGGCGCTTGTCGTGCGTATCGGCCGAACGGCAGACACGGCACCGGCACGATATGACCGGAATGCCCTGTGAAGTCCCTGTTCCTAAAAATGTAAGTTTTGTCGGCATACGACGCCAAAGGTAGTGAAAATATAGCTTCCGAATCCTCCGGAAAGGCGGAATTTCGGAAAAGACGATTTTCTGTTGATAACTTATCCGCACGGGGCGGAGCAACCCGGCGAATAACCGATACTTTTGTCTGCAGATACGGTTCCCGGCCTGGCAGCCAGGCCGCACGGGATCAAAAGGGAACCCTGTGGAAATCAGGGGCTATCCCCGTAGCTGTAAGTTCCATCGAAGGAGGCGCATCCTTTGCCACTGGCCCCGTCCGGCCGGGAAGGCGCGCCCCCCGGAGCGAGCCAGAAGACCTGCCGTATCCCCCACGCGATCCGGAGCTTTCGGGAGAAAGGCGCAGGACGGCCCGGCCGCATCACACCGCCGGGCGCCGGCCCCCTGCCCTCTCCCACTGAAACGGAACCGCGATCATGCAAACGGATTGAAAAGTCGTGATGGCCGGGACAATCGCGCAGCCCGCAGCCCGACGACTTTCAGGCGCCGCCCCCGCAGCCGCAGGATAGAAAAACGTCGGGACAAGCGGAAAACGAACAACCCTGCGGCAGGCGGCGGGGAATTGGACCCATGGAGATCAAAAGTAAGAAATAAAACCGATAACACTATGGAAACATTCATCATCAAACGGGACGGGACGCGGGAGCCTTTTTCCATGGAAAAGATCCGCAACGCCATTGCCAAAGCCTTCCTGTCGGTGGGCAGTTTTGCCACGCAGGACGTGATCACCAACATCCTCAGCCGCGTGAGCATCACCAGCGAAACCACCGTCGAGGAGATCCAGAACCAGGTCGAGATCGCCCTGATGGCCGAACGCTACTACGTCGTTGCCAAGGCCTATATGCTTTACCGCCAGAAGCATACCGAGGACCGAGAGGTGCGCGACAAGCTCAAATTCCTGATGGAATACTGCGACGCGCAGAACGCCGCCACCGGCAGCAAGTACGACTCGAATGCCAACGTCGAGAATAAGAACATGGCCACGCTGATCGGCGAGATCCCCAAGTCGAACTTCATCCGCCTGAACCGCCGCATGCTCACGGACCGCATCAAGGAAATGTACGGCAAGGAGCTGTCGGACAAATACATCGAGCTGCTCAACAACCACTTCATCTACAAGAACGACGAAACCTCCCTGGCCAACTACTGCGCCAGCATCACGATGTACCCCTGGCTGATCGGCGGCACGATCGCCATCGGCGGCAACTCCAAGGCCCCTACGAACCTCAAATCGTTCTGCGGCGGCTTCACCAATATGGTTTTCATGGTGTCGAGCATGCTCTCCGGCGCATGCGCGACGCCCGAATTCCTGATGTACATGAATTATTTCATCGGGTTGGAATACGGGCAGGAGTATTATAAGGAAGCCGACAGGGTGGTCGACCTGTCGCGCAAGCAACGCACGCTGGACAAGGTGATTACGGACTGCTTCGAACAGATCGTCTACACGATCAACCAGCCCACCGGCGCACGCAACTTCCAGGCCGTGTTCTGGAACATATCGTACTATGACAAGTACTATTTCGAGAGCCTTTTCGAGAATTTCGTCTTTCCGGACGGGTCGCGTCCCGACTGGGATTCGCTCAGCTGGCTGCAAAAACGCTTTATGAAGTGGTTCAACGCCGAGCGTACCCGGACGATCCTTACCTTCCCGGTGGAAACGATGGCGCTGTTGACGGCCGACGGCCAGCCCAAAGACAAGGAGTGGGGCGATTTCACCGCCGGGATGTATGCCGAAGGGCACTCGTTCTTCACCTACCTGAGCGACAACGCCGACTCGCTTTCGAGTTGCTGCCGCCTGCGCAACGAGATCACCGACAACGGATTCAGCTACACGCTCGGTGCAGGTGGCGTATCGACCGGCTCGAACAGCGTGCTGACGATCAACCTCAACCGCTGCATCCAGTACGCCGTGCGCCAGGGAATGGCCTACCAATTCGTCCTCGAAGAGGTCGTCGACCTGTCGAACAAGGTCCAGAACGCCTACAACGAGAACCTCAAGTATATGCACGCCAAGGGGATGCTGCCGCTGTTCGACGCGGGCTATATCAACATGGGGCGCCAGTACCTCACGATCGGGGTGAACGGGCTGGTCGAAGCGGCCGAATTCCTCGGCATCCCGATCACCGATAACCCCGACTACGAACGCTTCACGCAGGAGATCCTCGGCACTGTGGAGCGTTACAACAAGAAATACCGCACCCCGGACGTGATGTTCAACTGCGAGATGATCCCCGCCGAAAACGTGGGTGTGAAACATGCCAAATGGGACCGCGAGGCCGGCTACAAGGTGCCGCGCGACTGCTATAACAGCTATTTCTACGTCGTCGAAGACGAGCAGGCCAACGTGGTCGACAAGTTCCGCCTGCACGGCCGCCGCTACATCGAGCACCTCACCGGTGGCTCGGCCCTGCACATGAACCTGGACGAACACCTTTCGAAGGAGCAATACGCCCACCTCCTGAAGGTCGCCACGCAGGAAGGATGCAACTACTTCACGTTC
>JAVBNK010000182.1:0-6056 GCA_031551595.1 Rikenellaceae bacterium
CGCCATCGCGGTGACCTTTACGGTCGATTATGCGTTCGACAACGTCCTGCAGGCCCACCAGCAGGAACGCATCCTGAACTTCCTGGGGCTGCAGACCGACCTGAAAGGCTCGGGCTACAACGTCAACCAGTCGAAAATCGCCATCGGCTCGGGAGGACTGCTGGGCAAGGGCTTCATGGAGGGCACGCAGACCAAATACGACTTCGTGCCGGAGCAGGATACCGACTTCATTTTCTGCACGGTGGGCGAAGAATGGGGCTTCGCGGGCAGCGCGGTGGTGCTGGCGCTGTTCTGCATCCTGATCCTGCGGCTGATGCGTATGGGCGAGCGGCAGCACGAGGCGTTCGGGCGCGTTTATTGCTACTCGGTAGCTTCGATCCTGCTGTTCCACGTGATGGTCAATGTCGGGATGGCTACCGGGCTGATGCCCGTGATCGGCATCCCGCTGCCGCTGTTCAGTTACGGCGGATCGTCGCTGATCGCCTTCACGCTACTGTTCTTCGTGGCGGTGAAACTCGACTCGACCAAACGCGAAACGGCCACCTACCGGGCGTATTGACACCGATCGGCACGCTCCCCGCCACATGACCGCAATTAATGACGACAATTCGATAGCGAGATGGAAAACAACGCGCGTAAGGGACTGACAGCAGCCCAGGCGGAAGAAAGCCGCGCAAGGTACGGTTCGAACCTGCTCTCTCCCCCGAAACGGGATCCGGTGTGGAAACTGCTGCTCGAAAAATTCACCGACCCGATCATACAGATTCTCCTGGTGGCGGCCACGCTGTCGCTCGTGATTGCGGTCATCGAAGGCGAGTATGCCGAAACTGTAGGCATCTTCGGGGCCATCCTGCTGGCTACAGGGGTGGCGTTCTGGTTCGAATATGACGCCAAACGCCGCTTCGAGCGCCTCAACCGCGTGAATGACGACACGCCGGTCAAGGTGATACGCGACGGCGCGGTCGCCGAAATCCCCAAGCGCGACGTGGTCGTGGGCGACGTGGTGCTGTTGGAAACCGGCGAAGAGATCCCGGCCGACGGCGTGCTCGCGGAGTCGGTGTCGATGGGCGTGAACGAGTCCGTGCTCACGGGCGAGATGATGATCGGCAAACACCATGACCCCGCGGAGAACGACGATGAGGCCACTTATCCCTCGAACCGCCTCTACCGCGGCACGACGGTGGTGGAAGGATACGGGGTGCTGGTGGTAGACGCCGTGGGCGACGCCACGGAGTTCGGCCAGGTAGCCTTCCAGGCCACCACGAAAAGCGATGAAAAAACGCCCCTTACGTTACAGTTGGAGCGTCTGTCGAAACTCATCAGCCGCGCCGGGTTCACCCTTGCCGGGTTAATTTTCGCCGCCATGCTGGCCCAGGGCTGGATGGCGGGCGAACTGACCGGGGGCGATTGGCTCCACACGGCGCACAGGCTGTTGCAATATTTCATGGTGGCCGTGGCGGTGATCGTGATGAGCGTCCCGGAAGGGCTGCCGATGAGCATTACGCTGAGCCTGGCGCTCAACATGCGGCGAATGCTCAAAACCAAGAACCTGGTGCGGCGGATGCACGCCTGCGAAACGATGGGCGCGGTGACGGTGATCTGCACCGACAAGACCGGCACGCTCACCCAGAACCGCATGAGCGTCCATACCATGCAGCTGCTCAACCATACCGCTCCCGAGGAACTGTACCGGGCCGTCGCCTCGAACACCACGGCGTTCCTCGACGCGGCCGGAAAACCCATAGGCAACCCGACCGAGGGCGCACTGCTGCTGTGGCTGCGGGACGAGGGGGTGGATTACGCCCCCCTGCGAGAAAAGACCCAGGTAGTCAATCAACTGACGTTCAATACTGAACGCAAATACATGGCCACGCTCACCGACACGGGGCAAGGCCGCAGGTTGTATATAAAGGGTGCGCCGGAGATCGTGCGTGCGATGTGCACCCCGGAGGGCAACGGCAAGGATGTGGACGAAATGCTGCGCGGATTCCAGGAAAAAGCGATGCGCACGCTGGCGTTTGCCTGCCTGGCGACGGATGCGGCGACCTGCGACGAGGCATTGGCGGGCGGGAAGCCGGTGCTGATGGCCGTGGCCGCCATCGCCGACCCGGTGCGCGAGGACGTGCCCAAGGCCATGGGACGCTGCATGAGCGCAGGCATCGCCGTGAAGATCATCACGGGCGACACCTCGGCCACCGCACGCGAGATCGCCCGCCAGGTGGGCCTGTGGGACCCTGCGGTGGACGGCGACCGCAACCACATGACCGGCGCCGAGTTCGAAGCCATGCCGGACGAGGAGTTGCTCGGGCGCATCGGCGACCTGAAAGTGATGTCACGCGCCCGGCCGCTGGACAAACAACGCCTCGTACGCCTGCTGCAGCAGAAAGGCGAGGTGGTGGCCGTCACGGGCGACGGCACGAACGACGCCCCGGCCCTGAATTTCGCCCAGGTGGGCCTGTCGATGGGCACGGGTACCTCGGTGGCCAAAGACGCCAGCGATATCACGTTACTGGACGACTCGTTCGCATCGATCGCCACCGCCGTCATGTGGGGGCGCTCGCTCTATAAGAATATCCAACGCTTCGTGCTGTTCCAGTTGACGATCAATTTCGCGGCAGTGCTGATCGTGCTCGCCGGGTCGCTGATGGGCAGCGAGCTGCCGCTCACCGTCACGCAAATCCTCTGGGTCAACCTGATCATGGACACCCTGGCCGCAATGGCGCTGGCCTCGCTGCCGCCCGACCCGTCGGTGATGAAGGCCAAACCGCGCCGCAAAGGCGAATTCATCATCACCCGCACGATGGCCTGGCAGATCCTGGGCGTGGGCGCGGCATTCGTAGCCGTGCTGATGGGTATGCTGCACGGGTTCGGCCCGCAGCCCACCCTCTACCAACTGTCGGTATTCTTCACGGTATTCGTGCTGATGCAACTGTGGAACCTCTTCAACGCCAAAGGCTACGGCTCGGCCAAATCGGTATTCGCCGACATGGGGCGCAGTCCGGCATTCGTGCTGGTGCTGGCGCTGATTCTGGCGGGCCAGATCCTCATCACCACTTTCGGCGGCCAGGTATTCCGCACCGTCCCGCTCACGATCCGCGACTGGCTGCTGATCATCGGCGCCACTTCATCCATCATGATCTTCGGCGAGTTGCTGCGCTGGACCGCCCGGATAAGGAAAAAATAAGGTCCCCCTGCAGGCGGGCGGCGGCACGGTCGAAACCGTGCCGCCGCTTTTTTGCCCCCCCTCGCAACTTTGCTCCGAGGCATTGGCAAACGCAATTATATACTATCTGCACCCAACCTCTTTTCCCAGGCCGCCATACGCCCCCCCCACCGGAAGCCGCAGAACGGCTCGGGGGGGAGAAAAAACAGGTCTGCGGGTGTGTTCAGTAACGTAAGTGCGACGAATTCGTCGAACTTGAAATATTTGCCTTTGGGCAAACAGCGCTCGTGCGGTTTGCATAGCCCTCTCCTACGGCCAGGAGAGGGTCGGGTGAGGTGATCGAACCATGCAAATGCTGCAGGCATTTGCCTAGCGTGGGTCCGATGAGTTTAAACAAGCGCATAAACATGTAATATACAACAATATGTGTGAGGTTTAAATTCGCCGAACCCACGTTAAAGTATAGGATCGCCTTCGCAAAGCTGCGATCACCCCCGGCAATCACCCGTCCCGCGGGATAGGGCATGGAGTATCGCCCTAAACGGCGGAGTATTTCACCCCTGAAAGAAGAAAACCCCGATGCGGTGTCATACTTTCCGTCCGGAAGGTCTGTCTACCAATAAAAAGCCTGCACCCGGACGATGGAACCCGACACCCGTATCACCCGACTTATCGCCCGGAAAATCCTCGGGCAGGAACTCCCGGCCGAAGAGCAGGCGACGCTCGCCGCATGGCTCGACGCTTCGCCCGGGAACCGCAAACTCTATGAACGCGTACAGGGCGGCGAGGATACCCTGTCGATCATCCAGATCGAACAGGCGGGATATGGCAGCCTGATGAGCGAACGGTTCATGCGCAGCCGCGTCACCCCGAAACCCGCAGTCGCGGAAAAGCGCCTCACGCTGTGGGCGGCGGGAGTCGCGGCATCGGCGGCCGTGCTTGCAAGGGCCATGCTATCCGGCCCGGGCGAGGGGCGCACGGCCGCCAGGCTAAACGCCCCGGCAAGCCTCCGGGCCACCAAGGCCCATGCGATGCTCACGCTGGCCGACGGACGTTCGGTGGACCTCACGGCGGTCGCGGGCAAAAGCGGTGCGACGGATGTCCGCCGGGTGATCAGATCAACCGCCGGCATCCCGCCCGGGGACGACGACGCCAAAGCGTCAGGGATTGCCAACAACGATCCGCGCATTCTCGGCACGGGCCGGGATGCCGACCGGGGACGCCGCATCCTGGTGCGTTACACGCTGGTCGATTTCGCAACTCCGGCCGAATGGCGCAAATGGTATGAAACGCATAAAGACAACCATTTCTTCACCGAATCGGGCGGTTGGTTGTTCCTGATCGACAGGCGTGAGCCGGGCCTGAACGACTACAAAAGCCGCCAGGAACGCATGGAGGCAGACCGGGTGGCCACCGGTGCGACGAGCGATGCGGAGCCGGTAGCCGTTGCGGCCGAAGCCATCGTCACGCAGGACGGCGGACGGATGCTCCACATCAAGGCCACGATCCATCCGGGCTACCCTATCAACAACAACGTAGCCAAAACGGATGTATTGATCCCGACGAAGGTCGAGGTCATCCTGCCGGAAGGCTATAAGGCTGTCGGAGGGCTGAAGAAACCCGCAGGCAAATTCTACAACAGCAACGGCACGACCGTGTATAAGGAATCCGCCGTTTTATCGCAGGAATTCGCAGGCACGGGCGAAGGCGAGGTGAAATGCCGGGTGACCTGCCAATGCTGCGACCCCACCATCGGCTTCCCGCCCGCCACCCGGGAGAACACTGTAAACCTATCGGCGGCCCCTACACTCGGCGGGTTACCGATGCCGCCTTACGGGCGGTTGCGGTCACACGGAGGCGCAGGAACAGTATTCCACCTCTTTGAAGAGATAGGCATGGACGCTACGGTCGGCGGCGTGTTCGAGGAGAAGTTCGCCCGTGGGGGCCACACCGCGGATGGTCGCTTCAAAGGGCTGGCCGCCGGGAAGACGGTAAAGCGCAGGGCGGCCGAAGCGGTAGAGGCGGCGCAGGTAGTCGGCGGCGAGGGTATCCGCATCGCCTTCCTCCAGCATACGGTAACGCGCGGCCATGCGGTCGCGGAATCGCTCCAGGACCTCCGCGAGATCGTAGTCACGGCCGGTTTCGGCTTTCAGCGAGGTGGGATTGGGCACCCAGGCCGGAAATCCCACCTGATTGACGTTCAGCCCGATACCGGCGATACTGCGCGAGAGGTGCATCCCGCGCACATCGTTTTCGATGAGCAGTCCGGCCGCCTTGCGGTCGCCGATATAGATGTCATTGGGCCATTTGATCTGAGGGTGCAGGCCGAAGGAGTCCAGCGTATCCGCCACGGCGAGGCTGACCGCCTGCAAAAGGCAGAATTGCCCGCCCGCAGGCAGGAAATTCGGCTCCAGTACTATACTGAAAGTAAGGTTCATACCCGGCTCCGACGCCCACCGGTTACCCTGCTGGCCACGGCCTGCGGTTTGGGCACGGGCGACGATCACCGCGCCGTGGCCGTAACGCGGATCGCGGGCCAGGTCGTTGGTCGACGAGGCCTCCCCGTAGAAATCCACCGGCCTTCCCGGGCGGGCGAAAGACTCTTTCATTGCTGTGCCCGGTAGGTGCGCCAACGCTCGATCACCTCGCGGAAATCCGCCGGCAGCGGGCTTTCGAAGTAGACCTCATGGCCCGTACCGGGATGCCTGAAGCCCAGGCTGCGGGCATGCAGCGCATGACGGGGCATGTGTGAAAAGCAGTTGGCGATGAATTGATGGTATTTGGCGAAGGTGGTCCCCTTGAGGATGCGGTCGCCGCCGTAGCGCTCATCGTTGAACAGCGGATGGCCCATATATTCCATGTGGACGCGGATCTGGTGGGTGCGGCCCGTTTC
>JAVBNK010000030.1:0-5195 GCA_031551595.1 Rikenellaceae bacterium
AAATCCCTCCGTCATGGAGGGATTTTTTTATTCTTTTACGGCCGTATAGTAGAGGTCGAAACAGGTGTCGTCCACCGGGCCGAAACGGTAGTCGTCCATAGCGATGGACGAGGTGAGCTTGCGGTTCGAAATAAGCAGCCGGCGCCGGTTCATCCGGTTGAGGATGTCGTAGGGTATGCGCAACACCCACCGGGGCAGGTGGTGCTGGAGGTTGAAAACGTCCAGGCGCATCAGCGCCTGCACCGAACGTCGGTTCTTTTCGTAATACTCCGTCACTTTTTCGTTGCCGAACACCCCCTGGGCGTCTACGTGTGCGAAACGGCTGTCGAGCAGGTTGCGGAATTCGTCGGGCGTGTATTCGCGCACATGCCACGGGTTGCGCGTGAGCGACATCAGTTTGTTGGGCGTGCTGACGATGAACCGGCCTCCGGTGCGCAGTACGCGGTGGACCTCCCCGATCAGCCCGAAATCGTCCGGGATATGTTCGATCACCTGGAAACAGATCACATAATCGACGCTCGACGAGGCGATGTTGCGCAGCGGCGGGACGACCATCTGGTGGAATTCGACGTTTTCGTAGTTATGGAAGTCGACCGCGGGCAGGTATTTGTCGATGGTGACGAACGAGCGGGCCAGCGGCGAAATGACCGACACCCCGTAGCCGTTGCCGGTGCCTATTTCGAGCACGTCGCCCGAGATGGTCTGCGCGGCATGGTGGTAGGCCAGCAGCGAACGCTGGTAGACGTAGTTGTCCGACGCGTCATGCTGCGAAACCCGCTGTGCGGTATGCAGTTTTTTCTTCATCGCCCCTTGAGTTTGAATCCCGTACCGGTGATCTCCACCAATCCCTGCTTCATCAGGAAGCCCAGCGAACGCTTGAACACCTTCTTGCTCATCCGGGTATGTGCGGCGATCTCTTCGGGGGACGTGCGGTCGCCCAGGGGCAGCTCACCGCCCGCCTCGTGCAGCAATTCGAGCAGGCGGTCAACTCCTTTCTTGACCTCATTGAAGCCTTCGGCCTGCAGCGACAGGTCGAGGCGGTTGTCGTCGGCGATCTTGCGCACGTAAGCCTTCATGCGTTCGCCCACGGCCACCGGGCGGAAGATCTGGTTATGGTAGATCATGCCCCAGTGGCGGTTGTTGACCACCACGCGGTAGCCTATTTCGAGCACGGCGGTCACGATGATCTCCACTTCGTCGTCCTTGGCCACAGTGAGCTGTTCGTTGGTGATAAATGAGCGCAGTTTGGCGCTTCCCACCACACGGCCGGTCACGCTGTCGCTGTACAGGTAGACGATGTAGCTTTGGCCGGCCTCCATCGTGGTTTGCTGGTTGCGGTTGGGTACGAAGAGGTCTTTCGGGATCGCGCCCCAGTCCATGAATACGCCGTGGATCGTCTTGTCGACCACCTTCAGGTAGGCCACCTCGCCCACGGCGGCCAGCGGCTGCTCGGTGGTGGCCACGAGCCTCTCCTCGGAGTCGTGGTAGACGAAAACGGTCATCGTATCGCCGACCTTGTTTTCGAGCGATACATAGCGGTTGGGCAACAGCACCTCCTGGCCGTCCTGGTCGGCGAGGTAAAGCCCGTGGGGCGAGATGCGGGATACGGTGAGGGTATAGTAACTTCCGGCTGACAGCATGGTTGCGGGGTTTCGTGGCATAGATCATTCTATGCCCGGCAAAAGTAGTAAAAAACGGAATGATTCCTTACAAAAGCCGGTGTCATTTGCGATTTCTTTGAAATCGCCGCTTTCCGAGGCCCGCTCCTTCGGCGCGCCTCCCGCAGCTGCAGAAAGCGAAATGCACAAAGCCGCGGACTTGAAAGGATAAAGTATGGAATTCCGGGAATATTTCCTATTTTTGTGGCGACAAACACAAGAAACGCCACTTTAATTATTTTGTACAGTACGGTCCATTCGATGGTTTATCGTTTGGGACGGTGTAGCGCCGTTGGACGGTTTCCGTCGCGAACGGTAATACACGTGCTGTGCAAACGGTATTGCTTGTGTTTGTCCCTGCATCGTCTCATCTTTAAACTTCATCGACATGGACAACCAGGTGGCGCCCGTACCGGGGCATTTGCGCGGCATCCTCTCGAAAATCATTGCGGCCTGTAAAGTCAGGACCATCCATCACCTGCGCCTGGGCGGGGAAGACCTGCTGTTGGTCGTCTATGCCGACGACTGTCCGAATGCCGGGGTACGCACCCTTCAGAACCTTAACCTCGGGCTGACCACCAGCCTGATCGCCGTGCCGCAACGCTCGGCCGAACATGCGGTCCGCACGCCCGCCCCCTCCCAGTTGAAGATACTCCTCCGCACCGGCCGGCTCCTCTGGCACGATCGGTCGGCATGATCGGGCCGGGAGTCGTGCCGCTGAAAACATTCCGGCTCGATTCGCCCGGCTGATGGCAGGAGGCTGCGCAGTACAAAACAAAAAGCCATACGCGAACGTACGGCTTTCGTAATTCATGGATCGCGGGCCTTACTTGGCGGGCTGCTGGATGTCCGACGGATCGCGGCTGATGGCCGATTTGTCGAAACGCAGGGTCACATTGTTATCCACCTCGACCAGCACATAGTTCTCCTTCACCTCTTTGATCGTGCCGTAGAGGCCTCCGATGGTGACGATCTTCTGCCCTTTCTCAAGCGAATTGCGGAATTTATTGAGTTCCTTCTGGCGCTTCTGCTGGGGACGGATCATGAAAAAGTACATCACACCGAAGATGAGCACCATCATACCGATGAATTCCCAGCCGCCGCTCTTCGATTCGGCAGCCGCCGCCTGTAACATGATTGTCAATGCGTTCATTTCTTATTTTTCGTTTTTGCAGTTAAATAATGGCAAATGTACTAAAAAAAACGACGCGGCAACTCCCGATCATAATATTTCCGCCGTCACGATGATCCGGTAACGCTCCGGGCCGAGCGAGGTGCGCAGGGCGACCGGTTTGAACTGGTAGCCGGTGATGCCCGCGGAGTACAGCGCGACGGACAGTTGCGCCGATTCGCCCGGGGCGAGCGGCTTTTTGGGATAGTCGATCTCCAGGCACCCGCACGAAGTTTCGACGCCGAGGATGACCAGCGGCTTGTCGCCGTCGTTGAGCAGCGTAACCTCGCGCACGAGGTTTTCGCCCGAACGGAGCCGGCCGAAATCGAGCGTGTCGGCGACGCCTGCCGCCAGTATCGAATCGTTCAGGGGCATGGACTTGCCTTGCCGCACGGTCTGCACGCGGTCGGCATTGCGTCCGCCGCCGCAACCCGCCAGCAGGACCACCGCTATGAGCGCCCAGAGCTTCACAGCAACCCGCGGCCGGTTTTATTGAGGCGCCCCTCGGCTTCGAGCGCTTCGACGATCTTGTCGAGGATACCGTTGATGAACAGGCCGCTGCCGGGAGTGCTGTAATATTTGGCGATTTCGATGTATTCATCGAGGGTGACCTTCACCGGGATCGAGTCGAATTCCATCAGCTCGGCCATCGCGCAATCCATGATCAGGTTGTCCATGAAAGCGATGCGGTCGACATCCCAGTTCTGGGTGAAACGTCCGATGTAGGCCAGGTTGTCGTTGTAGTTGACCAGCGAGCGGCGGAACAGTTGCCTGGCGAAACGTTCGTCGTCCTCGTTCTTGAATTTGGGCAGCAGCGGGATGTCGTCCTGCCGTTCGCGGCACATGGAAAGGGTGCGCAACACCATGATCAGCGCGAAATCGAGGTCATCGGCCCAGAAGATCGACTGCTCTTCGAGCAGGTTTTCGACCTCCTCGTTGTCCGACACGGTGTGGATGAAAAAATTCTCGGCCAGTTTCACATCCTCGCGGTAGCTGCGCGTGGGATTTCCCATGTAGGACTTGTAATAGTCGCTGGCCGTCATCGACTTATAGAGGCTCTTGACGATTTCGGGCCAATGGCTCCAACCCAGCGAATTGCGTTGCAGGTAGGCGCCCAGGCCGTCGCTGATTTCGAGTTGCGAGATCAGTTTATTCTCTGTGAATTTGAGGTTGGGGTCGAGGTCCTCGGGCGTGGGAAGCTTTTTATTGCGGGCTATTTCGATGCGCGACTCGGCGTAACGCCTCACCTCGACCGGGAGGAACAGCAGCAGGTGGTAGAGTTGGAAGACTTTGTCGATGCTTTGCATCATATTTTTCTCCGACCCGGTCAGGGAATCGGACTCCGACTTGAAGTGGGCATAGAGGGCCTTGATCGCCTTTATCCTTAATAGTCTTCGGCTTAGCATGGTAAAAAGAGCAGTGTTTTTTTGAATACGGATGCAAACGTACGCAAAATTCAGCGGAAAAAGAAATCGCTACGGCCAAAAAGCCTATCTTTGCAGCCATGTGGTACGATGTCATAGTGATAGGCGGAGGGGCTTCGGGGCTGATGGCTGCGGGCGCGGCGGCATCCGCAGGGGCGCGCGTGCTGCTGGCGGAGAAGATGGAGCGGCCGGCCCGCAAACTGTGCATCACAGGCAAGGGCCGCTGCAACGTCACCAATATGCGTCCCCGCACGGAATTCATGGAGCATGTGCGTGCCAATGCGCCGCTGCTGGCCCCGGCGTTCAGCGCGATGGACAATGCGGCCACGGCCGGTTTCTTTCGCAGCATTGGCCTGGAGTTGGTCGCCGAGCGCGGCGAGAGGCTCTATCCCGCCGGCGGACGCGCCCGGGACGTAGCCGATGCGATGGTCGCGTGGTGCCGCGAGGCGGGCGCGGAGATCGTGTGCGGGATGCGGGTGGAGCATATCACAACGGACGGTGGGCGCGTGACGGGGATCTCGGCCGGGGGCAAAACGTATAACGCCCGTGTGGTCGTTTTATGCACGGGCGGCGTATCCTACCCGTCCACCGGCTCGACGGGCGACGGCTACCGCATGGCCCACCGCCTGGGACACTCCATCGAGCCTTTGCGCCCCTCGCTGGTGTCGCTTTACAGCCCTCACCCGGCCCTGCGCTGGCTCGAAGGGTTGGCGCTGAAGAATATTTCCGTGAAATTAACGATCGACGGGACGGTCGCCGACACCGAATTCGGCGAGGTGGAGTTCACCCGGAGCCGTACTACCGGCCGGACCGAGATCGCAGGCCCGGTGACGCTGCGCCTGAGCCGCGATGCGGTGGATGCGCTGTCCGACGGCCGGGACGTGGAGCTCTCGCTCGACCTGAAGCCCGCCCTCTCGCACGAAACCCTCGCCGCACGCATCC
>JAVBNK010000109.1:0-6085 GCA_031551595.1 Rikenellaceae bacterium
AAACCCATGCATCGCATGGGTTTCCAAACCGGCGGGGAATCGAACCCTTAGAGATTGGATTCAATACGGATTTTCGCTCACCGACCACGATCCGCACGCAGATTACGGTTAATACCGGTAATGTTCGGCTTTATAAGGGCCGTCGGCCTCCACGCCGATGTATTCGGCCTGGGAAGGGGTGAGGCGCGTCAGTTTCACGCCCAGGTTGGCCAGGTGCAGGCGTGCGACCTCCTCGTCGCGCGCTTTGGGCAGGCGGGTCACATCCAAAGGACGTTTGCTGCGGGTCTGCCACAGGTCGATCTGCGCGAGGGTCTGGTTCGTAAACGAGTTGCTCATCACGAACGACGGGTGGCCCGTGGCGCAGCCCAGGTTGACCAGACGCCCCTCGGCCAGCACGAAGATCGATTGCCCGCCGGGGACGGTATATTTATCGACCTGCGGTTTGATGACGGTCTTCACCACGCCCGGCCTCGCGTCGAGGCGTTCCATCTGGATCTCGTTGTCGAAATGGCCGATGTTACAGACGATCGTCTGGTCGCACATCCGTTGCATGTGTTCCAGCGTGAGGATGTCGCGGTTACCGGTGCAGGTGACGTAGATGTTGCCTTCGCCGAGGGTGTCCTCGACCGTCTTTACCTCGAACCCTTCCATCGCGGCCTGCAGGGCGCAGATCGGATCGATCTCCGTGACGATCACCCGGGCACCGTAGGAACGCATGCTGCGTGCGCAACCCTTGCCTACGTCGCCGTAGCCGCAAATGACCGCCACTTTACCCGCGATCATCACGTCCGTGGCGCGTTTGATACCGTCCGCCAGCGACTCGCGGCAGCCGTAAAGGTTGTCGAACTTCGACTTGGTCACCGAGTCGTTCACGTTGATCGCAGGGAAGAGCAGCTTGCCCTGTTCAAGCATCTGGTAGAGGCGGTGTACGCCGGTGGTGGTTTCCTCCGACACGCCATACATCTCCTTCACGCAGCGGTGCCACTTCTGCGGGTCCTCCGAGAGCAGCGTGCGCAGCGTGTCGAGGATCACGCCCTCTTCGGTGCTGCCGGGCTTGCGGTCGAGCGTCCGTGCATCGTTCTCGGCCTCATAGCCCTGATGGATCAGCAGCGTAGCGTCGCCGCCGTCGTCCACGATCAGGTTGGGCCCCAGTCCGCCCGGGAACGACAACGCCTGCGCCGTGCACCACCAGTATTCGGCCAGCGATTCGCCTTTCCACGCGAACACCGGCACCCCGGCCTCGGCCACGGCGGCGGCGGCATGGTCCTGCGTCGAAAAAATGTTACACGAGCACCAGCGCACCTCGGCGCCCAGTTCGCGTAGCGTTTCGATGAGCACGGCCGTCTGGATCGTCATGTGCAACGAACCCATGATGCGGGCGCCCGCAAGCGGTTTTTCTGCCCCGTATTTGGCACGCAGGGCCATCAGGCCGGGCATTTCGTGTTGTGCGATCTCGATCTCGCGGCGTCCCCAGGCGGCCAGCGTAATGTCAGCGACCTTGTAGGGTAAATTCGTTTCGATGTACATTATCTCAGTTTTACTTAAGTTTCTCAATAGATGACCGTTAATCCGGCCTTGCAATGCGAAGCCGTCAGCCCGCCTCCACTCCCGGCGGAAGGCTGGACTTGTTCGCCTCCGGCTCCGGTTTGCCGCCAGCGGAGGCGATCCGGAAAAACCCGGCTCAATTCCATCGCCACCGTATGCCTGTGGTTTTAAAGCAGCCTGTGCCGGGCCGGGTATATCATTTTCCCCCGAACGATCCCAGGATGGTTTCCTTATCCCGGGCGATCTGTCGCCGGAGTTGGTCGAACGAGTCGAAACGGCGCTCGGGGCGGATGAATTCCAACAGTTCGACCTCAATCATACAGTCGTAAATATCCTGCGAGAAATCGAACAGGTGGACTTCGAGCACCCGTCCGCCGTCGCCGCCGATGGAGGGTTTGCGCCCCAGGTTGGCCATGGCGTTATGGGTCTGCCCGCCGACGGTCACACGCGCCGAGTAAACCCCGTCCGGCACGTCCAGGCCGTCGCCCACGGCGATATTGGCCGTCGGGAAACCCAACTTACGGCCTATCTTGTTGCCTCCGGTGACCTGTCCGCTGATCTTCATCGCACGATGGTTTAGGGCCTCAAAGGTAGTGAAAGCCGGGCGCAATCAAAATTTTTAATTACTCATGCCGTGCATGAATTTCCTCCCCGTGGCTCGGCATGACCCGCACGCGATTTCTGCTCTCGCCCACGGCGTCGGCCGCCGCGGCGCCTCTCCCTTCGCGGGACGCAAAGGTACGAAGAATAATTCTCTTGTAAAAACGCCTTATTTATCATATTTTTGTATAAACACTAAGCCCATGAGAGCGTTTCGCCTACTTTCCCTGGCGTTGTCTGTAGTCTTTCTCGTTGGTTGCGATAAAGATTCATCGGAGTATGTCCTGTCCGACGACATGAATATCACCTTTCGCTTCAACCGGCAATTCGCCGCCCTGCTCAAAGAAAAAGGTTACATTCCCAACGCGTTTAATATTCGCTATTCGGATGTAAAAGATATAACCGCCGTGGATGTTTCCGGAAAGTCCTGGCCATCCGGAAGCTTAACCTCGCTGGCCGGCATCGAGTATTTCACAGCAATGACCCATTTGGATTGTTCTGCTAACGAACTCGACAACCTCGATGTCAGTAAAAACAAAATGCTGACCGAATTGCATTGCGACTACAACTTTCTCCTCTCGACTCTCAAACTGGGTGAAAACACAAGACTGACCTATCTGGATTGCAACCTCAATAATCTTGCTTCACTCGATATTGGCAAATGCACGGCGCTGACCACATTGCATTGCAAATTCAATCAATTTTCCTCTCTCGATGTGAGCGCAAACACGATGCTGGCGCTGCTGGATTGCGAAAACAATAAACTCGCCACGCTCGATTTGACAAAAAACACAGCGCTGACCTCATTGCGGTGCGGCTTCAATAACCTTACAGGCATAGATATAAGTAAATGCGTGGCGCTGGATTTTTTGTGGTGCGAGGACAATCAACTTACATCGCTTGACGTAAGCAATAACGAAGCACTGACCAAATTAAACTGCAATGGCAATCAACTCACCTCGCTCGATGTAAGCAAAAATACAGCACTGACTTCGCTATGGTGCTTTGCCAATCGACTTTCCTCGCTCGATATCAGCAAAAATATTGCGCTAACAAGTTTTAGTTGCGGTGACAACCCTGGCGACGATGCGCGTTTCGTCGTCGACGCATGGTTCGCCCACCACACCGTTCAAAACGACTTCACTATCGGGAATTGGTGGTACAATGATAAAATAATATCGTTTTCCTACAAAAAGGTTAATTAACGTGACGCGAGCGCAGGCATATCTTACGGGGATCGGCGACAGGCGTCGATTCCCGATTTTTTGTAAACCGCGGGGATTTTAGTACCTTGCCGACCGATCCGACCGGACTGATATGGAACAAAAAGACAAGAGGATATATTACCAGATGGGCGAAGTGGCCGAGATGCTCGACGTAAACACTTCGCTGTTACGATTTTGGGAGAAAAAATTCGACATCCTCAAACCCCATAAGAATAAAAAGGGTAACCGGATGTTCACCCCGCAGGACGTCGAAAACCTGAAACTGATCTACCATCTGGTCAAGGAGAAAGGCATGACCCTGGACGGTGCGGCCAAAGTACTCAAAAAGGGCCGCGAAGGGGCGACGCGCGACACGGAGCTGATGACCCGCCTGCTGACCGTACGTTCGCTGCTGGAAGAGATCCGCGAAGAACTGCGCGACGGAAATCCGGACGAAACCACCATCATGGTCGGTACGCCCGAAGAAGTCCCGGGGACAGGGCCGACGCCCGGCCTGGCCGGAGAACCTGAGGCCATCCCGGAACCGCAGCCCGAAACGGCCGCCGGACCCGCGCCTGCAGCCATTGTACCGCCGCAGGAAACCATCGTCCCGCCGGAAATCACCTCCGCCCCGGAAGCCGCCTCCGGACCAGAACCCGTGCCGGCGTTCGCCCCGGAACCGGAACCCATCCCGGGATTACCCTCCGAACCTGAACCCGGGCCCGCCCCCCGGCGCCGCATCGTGGAACAGACGCTATTCTGATTCAACCTGGGTCCGATAAATTTCAATCATCGGATTGTCGATATATTTTTCGCAAACTGCGGTCGGCCTGGATTCATCGGACCCAGGTTAAGCGAATGCCCGATCACCTCATCCGACCCTCTCCCGACCGCAGGAAAGGGCCTGCCCAGCGGCACCAAACCGGGTGCGACCAAACCCGTTCGAATGGCCGGAGTGCGAAGGAGGTAAACTTTGCCAAACGGCACAATTGCCGTTTTGTACGACCCGACGCTACAGGTACCGATTCGTACGCAGAATAAGATTAAAACAATGAAAATAAAAGAAGTAACTGCCGCCATCGAACAATTCGCACCCCTCGCGGCGCAGGAAGGGTTCGATAATTCGGGCCTGCTGGTGGGCGATCCCGAAATGGAAACCGCCGGTGCGCTCATCTGCGTGGACGTGACCGGGGCGGTCATGGACGAAGCCATCAAAACCGGCGCGACGCTCGTCATCTCGCACCATCCGGTCATCTTCAACCCGTTGCGCAGGCTTACCGGGACAACTTATGTCGAACGTGTGGTCGCCAAAGCCATCCGGCATGGTATCGCTATCTATGCCAGCCACACCAACCTGGACGCCGTGCCGGGAGGGTTGAGCTATCGCCTGGCCGAAATGATCGGGCTGCAGGACGTGAAGCTGCTCAGCCCCACGAAAGATGAAAACACGGGCTTCGGGGCCATCGGGACGCTCCCCCAACCGGTGGAAACCGTGACGTTTCTGCGCAGGGTGGCCGATACGCTGGGCGTGAAGGCGTTGCGGTACAGCGATCCGGTCGGCCAAACCGTTTCGCGCATCGCCGTTTGCAGCGGTTCGGGCGCTTCGCAGATCGGCGCTGCAGCGGCCGCAGGCGCCGATCTCTACCTCGCCGCCGACTTCAAATACAACCACTTCCTCGACGCCGCGGGCTCGATCACCATCGCCGACGCAGGCCATTTCGAAAGCGAATATTGCGCGATCGACCTTTTATATGCAATTATTCGGAAAAAATTCCCTACTTTTGCAGTCCACAAGAGTGAAAACTCTGTCAATCCGGTTAATTATTTGATATAAAGCGATATGGCAATTTCAAGCAAACGCGCCGCCGAAGCGACCGACTACTCGATGCAGGAGAAGATCGTCGCCCTGTATGAACTGCAGAAGATCGACTCGAAGATCGATGAGATCAACAAACTCAAAGGCGAACTGCCCCTCGAAGTCCAGGACCTGGAGGATGAAGTGGCCGGCCTGCGCACCCGTATCGACAACATCAACGCCGAAGTCGACGGACTGACCGCACTAACCCGCCAGCGCAAGGAAGAGATCGAGCAAGCCAAAGCGCTGATCATCAAATATGAAGAGCAGCAGAACAATGTGCGCAACAACCGTGAGTTCGACTCGCTGAGCAAGGAAGTCGAATACCAGCGCCTCGAAATCGAACTGTGCGAGAAACGCCTGAAGGAATACTCGGCCGAAACGAAGATCAAAAAGAAAATGGCCGAGGATACGGAGGCCATCCTGGCCGGCCGGCAGATCGATCTGGAGAACACAAAACGCGAATGGGACAGCATCGACCAGGAAACCGCCAAAGAGATCGAAGCGCTCCAGGAACAATCGGTCAAAGCCCAGGTGAAGATCGACGAACGCCTGCTGACGGCTTATAAACGCATCCGCCATAACGTGCATAACGGCCTGGCCGTGGTGACTGTCAAGCGCGACGCCTGCGGGGGCTGCTACAACCGCATCCCGCCCCAGCGCCAGTTCGACATCCGCCAGAACAAAAAGATCATCGTCTGCGAATATTGCGGCCGTATCCTCGTTTCGGACGAGGTGGAATAAGCCGAATATGCCATAAAGGAAAACCGTCCCGGGTCCAGGACGGTTTTTTTATGCCGCCGCAACGCTGAAGCCACGGCATCGGTATCGGACCTCGGCGAGGTCCGCTTCGAAGCGGACAAGATCACCGGCATCCGGG
>JAVBNK010000072.1:0-5229 GCA_031551595.1 Rikenellaceae bacterium
ATCGCCTGTCGACGGTCGCTACCGCAGCAGCGCCGAGCCGTTGGATCGATATTTTTCGGAATTTGCACTGATCCGCTACCGCACGCTGGTCGAGGTGGAATATTTTATCGCCCTGTGCAGCATCCCCCTGCCGCAACTCAAAGGGGTGGGGGAGTCGCAGTTCGCGGCGTTGCGCGGGATCTATGAGAATTTCACGATCGATGATGCACTGAGGGCCAAAGACATAGAGCGTACGACCAACCATGACGTGAAGGCGGTGGAATACCTGCTGAAAGAGAAATTCGAGGAACTAGGACTGTCCGGATACGCTGAATTCGTCCACTTCGGGCTCACGTCGCAGGATATCAATAACACGGCGATCCCTTATAGCCTGCGCGACGCCGCCCACGAGGTGTACTACCCCGCGCTGGAGGAGCTGATCGGCCAGCTGCGGGCCATGGCCGAGGATTGGAAGGATATCCCGATGCTCGCCCGCACCCACGGCCAGCCCGCCTCGCCCACGAAGTTGGGCAAGGAGATCATGGTGTTCGTGGAGCGCCTCGAAAAGCAGGTGGCCCTGCTGCGCGAGGTGCCGTGCCCGGCGAAATTCGGCGGCGCGACGGGCAATTTCAACGCCCATGCGGCGGCTTACCCGATGATCGACTGGACGGCTTTCGCCAACCACTTCGTGAACGAGGTGCTGCGCCTGGACCGTTCGCAGACCACCACCCAGGTGGACCATTACGACAATATCGCCGCCATTTTCGATAATTTCAAGCGCATCAATACGATATTGATCGACCTGAGCCGCGACGTGTGGACCTACGTGTCGATGGAGTATTTCAAGCAGCGTATCAAGCCGGGCGAGGTCGGCTCGTCGGCCATGCCGCACAAGGTCAACCCGATCGACTTCGAGAACGCCGAGGGCAACCTGGGTATCGCCAACGCCATTTTCGAGCACCTGGCTGCCAAGTTGCCCGTATCGCGGCTGCAGCGCGACTTGACGGACTCGACCGTGCTGCGCAACGTGGGGGTGCCTATGGCCCACACAATGATCTCTTTCCGTTCGATCATGAAGGGGCTTGGCAAGCTTATTGTGAATCCGGAAGCGATCGGGGCCGATCTGGAGGCGAACTGGGCCGTGGTGGCGGAAGGGATCCAGACGATCCTGCGCCGCGAGGGTTACCCGAAGCCTTACGAGGCGCTGAAGGCCCTTACGCGTACGGGCAGTGCGGTCACGCGCGACGAGATCCGCCGTTTCATCAACACGCTCGACGTGAGCGCCGCGGTGAAGGAGGAGTTGCAGGCGCTTTCGCCCCAAACCTATACAGGGATTTATTAACCATATCATACGATGACCATGAAAAAGTACAAATGCACAGTTTGCGGATATATTTATGATCCGGCGGTCGGCGATCCCGACAACGGTATAGCGCCGGGCACTGCCTTTGAAGATATTCCCGAGGATTGGCTGTGCCCGATCTGCCAGGAAGGCAAAGACGTTTTCGAAGCGATGTAATGCGGCGGGGCCTTTGTGCCCCGTTTTTTATAATGCTGATTCATGTCGGCACGCAGCCGGCGGATTTGAAGTGCCATGGAAAAAGAATTGACGCGTTGCCCCTGGTGCGGCACGGACCCTTTATATGTGGCCTACCATGACCGGGAATGGGGCCGCGAGGTGACGGACGACCGCACGATGTTCGAATTCCTGACCCTCGAAAGCGCCCAGGCGGGCCTGAGCTGGATCACGATCCTGAAACGCCGGGAGGGCTACCGCCGTGCGTTCGCGGGTTTCGACCCGGAGAAGGTGGCCGCCTTCACGCAGGACGACGTGGAGCGCCTCGTGCAGGATCCGGGCATCATCCGCAACCGCGCCAAGATCGAGGCGGCCATATCGAATGCCCGTCTGTTCCTCGATGTGCAGCGCGAATTCGGCAGTTTCTGCAACTATTTGAAAGGGTTTTTGCCCGACGGCCGCCCGGTGGTGAATTTTCCGCAGGCGCACACCGACATCCCGCCTTCGACGCCGCTGTCGGATGCGATCGCCAGGGATATGAAACGGCGCGGTTTCCGGTTTTTCGGTACGACGATCTGCTATGCCCACCTGCAGGCGGTGGGGTATGTGAACGACCACCTCGCAGGGTGCAGTTTCCGCGGTTAAGCGTTTTGAAGTTTCGACATCCTGATGATTGATGTCACGGCCAAGGCCATCAATAGCATGAATAATCCGCCGGATATGAGTGGATCGATGCCGTCGCTCCGGCCCTGTGCAACGAGTAGGGCGGTATGGTTGATGTAGGCGAAAAGCAGCAGGCAGAACAGTTTCGTGTGGCGCAGCATCTGCACGCCCGGCCGGTGGAGGGCTTCGGAATTGCCTGGCGTGACCCGGACCTGATAGTTCAGTTTATGCGGGCATTTCTGTAGAATGGACAGGCCGGTATAGAATACAAGGCATAGTGCAGGCATCAGGAGCAGGAATGTTTTGTCGCCCTATGCGTCCACTTCCCCGGCGAGGTTGTAGTGGGTAGGTCCTTTTCCCGTGATGCGGCCGTACAAACAGAGCGGATAGAAACTCCACGCCGCGGCCGGCAGCGAGGCCGCTTCCAATGCCCGGTGCAGGGTGGGCCGCCCGGTTGCATTTTCATAGGCAACTACTATTTTACACCGTTTTGTTTTCCCGACTTTGCACCCACCCCTGGTGCCGCGATTGTGAACCAAGCTGCGCTTTATTTTCCCGACCTCGCGCCCCGGTCATCCGGGCGAGCCTGATCGCTCCCGGCTTGGCGTCGGTTTGCGCCAAGGGTGCAGAGGCCGTGAATTACCGGGCAATCCGGAAAACAGACTGCGTGCAGTGAGGTGTATCATTCCCTTTTCAGTCTATTTCCAGATCAATGCCACGGCTTCGGCGGCGACTCCTTCCTCGCGGCCCACGAAGCCCAATTTTTCGGTGGTCGTGGCTTTGACCGATACGTTCTCTGCGGGGATGCCCATCGTTTCGGCAAGCGTTTTGCGCATGGCGTCGATGTGGGGGCGCACCTTGGGGCGTTGCAGCAGCAGGGTGGCGTCGACATTGCCGATGCGGTAGCCTTCGTCGGCCAGCAGGCGGACCACGCGTTTCAGCAGTTGCAGGCTGTCGATGCCGCGGAATTCATCGGCCGTATCGGGGAAATGGAGGCCGATATCGCCCAGGGCGGCCGCACCCAGCAGCGCGTCGCAGAGGGCGTGCACGAGCACATCGCCGTCCGAGTGGGCCACGCAGCCTTTCCCGTGGGGGATGGC
Organism: Rikenellaceae bacterium; assembly: GCA_031551595.1. Taxonomy (GTDB): domain Bacteria; phylum Bacteroidota; class Bacteroidia; order Bacteroidales; family Rikenellaceae; genus JAVBOW01. The sequence continues at coordinate 3,259 of JAVBNK010000072.1, forward strand.
CACCCCGCCGATACGCAGCGGCAACCCTTCGGCCAGCGCGTGCACGTCATAGCCGTGTCCTATGCGGAAATGTTCCATAATCTTTGCGAATTTCGGAGGTTCCCTGTAAATTTTAGGCAAATTAACTAATAATTTATAACTTTACATACCTAAAATTATAAAATCATGTCGAAGCTATCAGAACTCCAGCCCCGCCTCGTGTGGGAATTTTTCGAACAGATCACCCAGGTCCCCCGCCCCTCGAAACACGAGGAAAAAATCCGGCAATACCTTGTGGATTACGCCATCAGGGCGGGCCTCGAACATAACGTTGACCAGACGGGCAACGTGCTGATCGTCAAACCCGCGAGTAAAGGGATGGAATCGGCGCCGGCGGTGGTGTTGCAGAGCCACATGGACATGGTGTGCGAGAAAAACTCGGACGTGAAGTTCGACTTCATGACCGATCCGATCCGCGTGAAGACGGACGGCGATTGGGTGCGTGCCGAGGGGACGACCCTGGGGGCGGACTGCGGCATCGGCATGGCGGCCGCCCTGGCTGTCCTCGAAGACAAAACGTTGACGCACGGTAAGATCGAGGCGTTGTTTACGGTGGACGAGGAAACCGGCCTGACGGGGGCGTTCGGCCTCGCGCCGGGGATGCTGGAGGGCAAATACCTCATCAACCTCGACTCGGAGGACGAGGGCGAGATCTTCATCGGTTGCGCGGGCGGTGTGGATACTGTGGCGACGTTCAAGCCGTTGCAGGAACATGCCAACCATGAACTGCAATATTTCCGTGTGGCGGTTTCGGGGCTCAGGGGCGGCCATTCGGGCGATAATATCAACGACGGCCTGGGGAATGCCAATAAGTTGCTGGCCCGGATCCTGTGGCAGGCGACCCTGGATTTCGGGGTGCGCCTCGGCGCGATCGACGGCGGCAACCTGCGCAATGCGATCCCACGCGAGGCGTGGGCGGTCGTGGGTGTGGGCGCGAAACATGTCCCCCATTTCCGCGGGTTGTTCGACCGCACGTCGGCCGACTGCCGTGCCGAGTATGCGCTCACCGAGCCGGATATGGCCTTCACGCTGACCGAGGCCAAAGCGGCCGATGCGGGCACGCTCATGGACGTGAATACCCAGCGCGCGTTGCTGGGCGCCATCCGGGGGGTGGCCAACGGCGTGCTGGCGATGAGCCGTGCGATGCCGGGCCTGGTGGAAACCTCGACCAACCTGGCGTCTGTAAAACGCACCGCCGCGGGCCACATCGATGTGGTTTCGTCGCAGCGCTCCTCGGTGGAGAGCGCCAAATGGGATGCGGCGCATACCGTGGAGGCGATTTTCCGTCTTGCCGGGGCCGAGGTAATCCATTCGGACGGCTATCCGGGCTGGGCGCCCAACCCCGATTCGCACCTGCTGAAGGTTTCGGTGGAGTGCTATAAGAAATTGTTCGGGACCGAGCCTAAAGTGCGTGCCATACACGCCGGTTTGGAGTGCGGTCTGTTCCTGGAGAAGTATCCGGACCTGGAGATGGTGTCGTTCGGGCCCACGCTGCGGGGCGTGCACTCGCCCGACGAGCGCATGGAGATCGCCACGGTCGATAAATTCTGGCGGTTGCTGGTCGAGCTGCTGAAAGAATTGAAAAAATAACATGCCCCTGGATTCCGCGTTTCATTGAACGAAACGTGAGTTCGGAAGACCATCCCGAACCGCCATTGGGTAACCGGCCCTGCAGGCCGATTGCAAGTCCTCCTTTTTGATAAAGGAGGGGCATGATTTTCAGTACGTTATTGGATTTGGAAAAGCCGGCAACGTGTGGCCTGGATAAGAAATAATGCGCAATACGTTGATATACAGCGAGTATTGAGGGTTTTTTATCCCGGCCTCACGTTGCCGAAACGCAAGGTCCGCGGCTCGCGCCTCGGGCGACGATTCCTGCGTCGGGCTGCGGGATGCTGCGGTTCTGCACGCAGCGTTTTTGAGGGCGGTAAT
>JAVBNK010000140.1:0-31926 GCA_031551595.1 Rikenellaceae bacterium
AGTCGGCGTCGGCCATCTCGCCCGGGCCGTTGACGATGCACCCCATCACGCCGATCTTCAGTCCGGCGAGGTGTGCGGTGCGGGCTTTGATGGCGGCCAGGGTGCCCTCCAGATCGTAGAGGGTGCGTCCGCAGCCGGGGCAGGCGATGTATTCGGTACGGGTGATGCGCACGCGTGAGGCCTGCAGGATGTGGAAGCCTATTTCGTCGACCTGCGCCTGCGGCACCGAAGGGCATTCGATCCACAGCCCGTCAGCCAGGCCGTCCAGGAAGAGCGGTCCGGCGTCGGCGGCAGCCGTCACGGCCAGCGCTTCGGACGAAGTGGCGGCGGGATAGGCCCGGCGCAGGACCACGGGGCGACGGTCGCCGGCCGCCTGCATATTAAGTGCCATGGCGCGCCACTCGGCGACGGGGTTCGAGGTGCGGCATTCCAATACGGCGATCCTTCCGTGTGCGACGGCATCCGTTTCATCCTGCGCGAATTCAGAATAAAGCAACGGTACCTGCCCCCCGCCCAGGCGGCCTGCGCGCAGGGTCGTCCGCGGACGGTATTCGAAAGGACTGTAAAGCGACGGGTCGGTGATGCAGGGCAGTTGGGCGTGCGATGCGCGGCCTTCGAAGTGGCCGATGAGCCTGCGTGCCACGGGAATTTCATGTTCGGGGGCCTCGGAGAGCGAAACGCGGATCGTGTCGCCCAGGCCGTCGGCCATCAGCGCCCCGATACCCACGGCCGACTTGATGCGCCCCTGGAGGGCGTCCCCGGCCTCGGTCACGCCCAGGTGCAGCGGGTAGCGCATCCCCTCGTCACGCATCCGGGCGGCCAGTAACCGGTAGGCGTGCACCATCACCCTCACGTTGCTCGACTTCATCGATACGACCGCCTGGTCGAAGTCCCTGCCGCGGCACCGGCGCAGGAATTCCATCGCCGATTCGACCATGCCTTCCGGCGTGTCGCCGTAGCGGTCGACCATGGCGGGGGCCAGCGAGCCGTGGTTGACGCCGATGCGCAATGCGACCCCGCGGCGGCGGCATGTTTCGATCAGTTGTTCCAGTTCGTCGCCCTTTTGGCGGAAGTTGCCGGGGTTGATGCGTACTTTGTCCACGTGTCCGGCCGCCGCCAACGCTACGTCGGGCGTGAAATGAACGTCGGCCACGATGCCGATTCCCTGGCCGCCTCGTGCGCGCACCTCGCGCACGATGTTCTCCAGGTTGCGGGCCTCGGCGAGGGTGGGTGCGGTGAGGCGTACGATGCAGCCTCCGGCGGCGGCGATGCGCATGGCCTGCGCCGCGCTGGCCGCAGTGTCCGAGGTGGGGGTGTTGGTCATCGACTGGGGTACGACGGGTTGCCCGCCCCCGATGGTGACCGCGCCTATGCGTACCGGGATGGTTTCCGCACGCTGGTACCGGGTTAACGATTCGCAGAATTTCATGGGGTAAAGGTAATGAATTTATGATGATCTTCGGCCTCTGCCGGAGGCCGTCAGCCTGCAGCCATCCCAGGCGAAGGGCCGGAAACCTGCGTATTCGCCCTCCGCTGGCTGCGCGCCGAATATTTATTACCTTTGTCCTTGCATGTCGAACTATCTCGAACAAAGCACCCAATTCCTCGCAGGGGTCGGCGAGCGGCGGGCGATGCTCCTCGAAAAGGAGCTCGGCATCCGCACGCTGGGCGATCTGCTGTACCATTTTCCGTACCGCTACATCGACCGCACGAAAGTCTGGCACATCGCCGAGGTGAAAGACGATTCGTCGCTGACCTATATTCAGTTGCGGGTACGGGTGGATGCGCTCTATATGGTGGGTGCGGGGCCGAAGAAACGGCTGGTGGCCGAGGTGTCGGACTCCGGCGGCCATGCCGAGCTGGTGTGGTTCCAGGGGATGCAGTGGGTGCAGAAACAGCTGGAGGTCGGACGCGAGTATGTCGTCTTCGGCCGCCCGGCGTTCTTCAACGGCCGGCTGTCGATGGCCCACCCCGAGGTAGATACGGTGGCTGCGTTGCTGGCACGCCCGGCGTACAGCGTCCAGGGGATGTACGGCACCACCGAAAAACTGGCTACGAACCACCTGGGGACGAAAAATATCTACAACCTGGTCTGCACGCTGTGGAAGAACGCGGCGGATGCGATCGAGGAAACCCTGCCGGCGGCCGTGGTGCGGCGCTACCGGCTGATGCCGCTGCGCGAGGCCTTATATAATATCCACTTCCCGCAGGATGCCGAGCGGTTGCAGCAGGCCCGCTACCGCCTCAAATTCGAAGAACTGCTGGGTATAGAGTTGGATATCATGAGCCGCCGGACGGTACGCATCGAGCGCCGCGACGGGTTCCTCTTTACGCGGGTCGGTGAGCGGTTCAACGCGATGTATGAAAAGCTTCCTTTCCCACTCACCGGAGCCCAGAAACGGGTCATTAGGGAGATCCGCGCCGATACGGTGACCGGACACCAGATGAACCGGCTGCTACAGGGCGACGTGGGCAGCGGAAAGACCCTCGTGGCGCTGATGAGCATGCTGCTGGCGGCCGACAACGGTTTCCAGTCGTGCATGATGGCGCCCACGGAAATCCTCGCCAGGCAACATTTCGCCACCCTGCGGCATCTTACCGAAAACGTGGGTGTCGGGGTGGCCTGCCTGACCGGCTCGACCCGTAAAAAAGAGCGCGACATGATCCTCGGACAACTGGCCGCAGGCGAAATAGAGATATTGGTGGGTACGCACGCCCTGCTGGAGGACCGGGTGCAGTTCGCGAACCTGGGGCTGGTGGTGATCGACGAGCAGCACCGCTTCGGGGTGGAGCAGCGTTCGCGGCTGTGGACCAAGAACAGCCAGGCGCCGCACGTGCTGGTGATGACCGCCACGCCGATCCCGCGCACGCTGGCGATGACCCTTTACGGCGACCTGGAAGTGTCCGTCATCGACGAACTTCCGCCCGGGCGCAAGCCCATCCGCACGCTGCACTACTACGACGCGCACCGCCTGCGGATGTTCGGCTTCATCCGCGACCAGATCGGGGCCGGGCGGCAGGTCTATGTGGTCTACCCCCTGATCAAGGAGTCCGAAAAGCTGGATTACAAAGACCTCTACGACGGTTTCGAGAGCATCACGCGCGAATTCCCCCTGCCGCGCTACCATACCACGGTCGTCCATGGCAAGATGAAAACGGCGGATAAGGAGGAGAGCATGAGGCTTTTTAAAGAAGGCGTGGCGCACATCCTGGTGTCGACCACGGTGATCGAGGTGGGGGTCGACGTGCCCAACGCCACGGTGATGGTGATCGAGAGCGCCGAACGATTCGGGCTGTCGCAGCTGCACCAGTTGCGCGGACGCGTGGGACGGGGCAGCGAAGATTCCTACTGTATCCTGATGAGCGGCCAGAAGCTCTCGCGCGAGGCCCGGGCACGCCTCAAGGCGATGGTCGACTCGACGGACGGCTTCTACCTCGCCGAGCTGGACATGAAACTGCGCGGCATGGGCGACCTTTCCGGGGTGCAGCAGAGCGGTTTGGCACTCGAATTGAAGATAGCCGACCTGAGCCGCGACGGACAGATCATCGAAGCGGCACGCGATGCCGCCATGGAACTGCTGGAGGCCGATCCGGGCCTTACGGGCGAAGGAGGGGCGTTGCTGAGGCGGCTGATGGCTAAATATTCCGCCTCGGGAGGGGTGGATTTCAGTATGATTTCGTAATTTTGCGCCGATCGGAGTGGCGGGCCGACGCCCTGCCGAAGGTCGGCGCGCAACCGGCGGACGGGCGTGACGGAGCCGGAGGAGATTGCGTGCCGGGCGGCTGCGGGCTGATGGCCTTGCTTTGCAACGCGGATCATAAACAACCCCGCAGCAACCGACGCTGCGGGCGGGGGCAGAGGTCGCTTGCGAACTATGCCGAGCCGCGAGGAGGAAACCCATGCATCGCATGGGTAACCAAACCGACGATGCGAGCGGGGGCAGAACCAGGTTTACCTGAGTTATGCCGGACCGCGGGAAGGAACCCCATGTGCAGCATGGGTAACTGAAGCTACGGGGTATTGTAAAGGCTGCGATTGCCCCAGGCAATCGCCAGCTCCCGCGGCCCGAAATTTCCGATTCCGACCCCCGCAGCCGCAGGATGTAAATGCAAAACGCAGTAAACGGCGGGGAATTTGACCCGTAGAGATTAATAATATAAACGGTTTTCGAAAGATATCCTATGAATAAATTGCTATCGACAATATTCCTGCTGGCCCTCTGCGCGGCAGCCACGGCCCAGACCCAGGTCGAGGAAGTCGCCTTCGGGCCGGGCGAGAAACTCGAATACGTGGTCAGCTACCGCGCCAAACTCGTGCCCAATTCCGAGGTGGCCACCGTCGCCATCAACACCACGGCAGGCAAAGTCGATGCGCAGGATGCCCTCCACGTGTGGGCCAATGCGCGCGTGATGCCGTTCTTCCGGTGGTTCTTCGACCTGAACGACACCTACAACTCGTGGATGCACCCCAAGACCCTCAAGCCGCTGAAATTCACCTCCGACCTGCGCGAAGGAAGCTACCGCTACCAAAGCACCGTACTTTACGACTGGAACACGATGACCGCCAGCTCGAAATACCGCAACCTCAAACGCCCCACGGCCAAGACCAAAACCCTGCCCCTGACCCACGCGAGCTACGATGCCATCGCGCTGTTCTTCAACCTGCGCTCATCCTCCCTGGCGGGTTTCGTGGCGGGCCAGCCGCGTTACCTGCAGGTGGTGCTGGACGATACCGTACGCAAGGTGCAGTACCAGTTCCTCGGCCGCGAAGAGCGTAACGTAAAAGGATTCGGCAGGTTCCGCACCCTGAAGTTCTCATGCCAGCTGGCCACCAGCACCGGCGAATCGTTCGAGGACGGCACCGAATTCTTCCTCTGGGTCACCGACGACCGCAACCGCATCCCCGTCCACCTCGAATCCCCTATCCGCGTGGGCAGCATACGTGTACGCGTGACCAAATTCGAAAACCTGAAATTCCCCCTCGACAGCAAAATAAAATAGTTATATTTGCAGGGTAAAAACCCGGATGATTATGGAAGAATACGAATACAAAGACGAAAAGAAGTCGATCAAGGGCTATCAGATAGTCATCGTGATCCTGGCGTTGATCCTGGCGGCGCTGTCGTTCCTCTATTTCCACCAGACGCGGGCGCTGAAGGCCGATTTCGCGGTGGAGCGCGACACGTTGTCCAGCAATATCGAGCGGCTGATGGTCGACCTGGACAACATCAAGACCTCGAACGATACGATGTCGTACCGCCTGGGCGTGGAGCGCGGACGGGCCGACTCGCTGCTGCAAAGCCTGCAGAAAGAGAAGTCGCTCAGCGCGGCCAAGATCCGCAAATACGAGAAAGAGCTGGGTACGCTGCGCACGGTGATGCGCGGGTTCGTCCATACGATCGACTCGCTCAACACGCTCAACAATACGCTGCTCAGGCAAAACGTCGATTACCGCAAACAGATCGCTACCGAACAGCAGGGCCGCGCGATGGCCGAGGAAAAGGCCAGCGAACTGGAAACCAAAGTGCGTAAAGGCGCCGTGGTGCACGCCCGGAACATCAACCTGGTGGCGGTGAGCGCCAGCGATAAAGAGGTGACCCGCGCCGCGCGCGCCGCACGCCTGAGGGTCGATTTCGTGCTGTCGGCCAACGAATTGGCGACGCCGGGCGCACGTAACGTCTATGCCTGCATCAAGGGTCCGGACGGCTATGTGATGGCCAATGCGGGCAATGCCACCTTCGATGCCGACGGCACGGTGCAGACCTACTCGGCCGTGCGCGAGATCGACTATCAGGGTACGGACCTGCCGGTCGGCCTGTTCTACACCGGCGGGGGGATCACCGCCGGCAAGTATCACGTGGATGTCTACATGGACGGCCTGCGCATCGGCTCCAACGAGATCATCCTCAAATAAGGACGATTATCCGTACCTGCCTGTTATTGGTGCGCTTTCCTGCAAAATTCTGCACATGAGCGGGGACGGAAGGCCTGTTTAAACTTTTCCGGAACGCAAACCTATGTCAATAGCGGGAACTCTGCCCTTAAGCAGAGTTCCCGCTATTTTTAACGTGATTTCGATAAATTCATCGAACGACAAGGATTGCTTTACAATCTGCAAGCAAAGCTTGCAAAGCCCTTCCCTGGCAAGGGGAGGGTTTGGGTGGGGTTGTCGGCACATCGGCGGCTTGCATAAGCCGCTAACGGGTGTCCGACGAATTCAATCAGACTCGCCGGATTATATATATTGCTGTGATTCATAGTATTTTAATCTCCAAGGGCTAACTTCCCCGCCGCTCACGGCGATCCTCTTCCCATCTCCCGCGGCTGCGGGGGCGCGCCGAAGGCGCGGGCCGCGGGAGATGGCGATTGCCTGGAGCTATCGCAGCCTTTACAATACCCCGTAGCTTCAGTTACCCATGCTGCACATGGGTTTCCTCTACGCGGCCCGGCATAGTTCGCAAGCGACCTCTGCCCTCGCCCGCAACGCCGGTTGCTGCGTGGTTCTTTATTTCGTCGAACTCAGGTTATTTAACGTGAATTCGGAATTTTGTTCCGAATTACCCTTAGGCGGTCGCCCTGCAGGCCGATCGTAAGCCCGCCCCTTCACCCGAGGTCGCCCGAAAAGCCGGGTGAGAACACGGATCGAAGGGAAGTAACGGACGGGCAGGAGCGTGACTATCGGCACTAAACGCGGCTTTTCGAAGCCGACATCGCGAGCCCGGAGCAAGGTATTCCGATGTAATATGCTAATAAAAAGGCGTTAACTGCAACGCTTTATCCCGAACTCACATTATTTTAACGTGAGTTGCGCTTAAGCAGCTCATCCTACCCTTGGGCCAATGGCCTGAAAGGCCGGTTTGCAAGCCCGCCCCACTCAACCGACGCCAAGCCGGGCGCCATCAAACTTGTTGGAATGGCCGGGGCGCGAAGGAGGGGGGGGGCGAAGCCAACGGACGGGCAGGTGTGGGGTTATCCGCACCAATACGGCTTCGATAGGAACCGTTCATGCGAGTCGTGCTTAATGGATCGCAAAGTTTGATGCCGGAAAATAAACACATCACACGATTCCTTACGCGCACTCACATCATTTTAATTCTTTGACGAGCCGGGGCAATCCTTCGGCCGCACCGGCCCGGATGTGGGTGATGCGGCGGCGCAGGGACGCCGCGGGCATCCGGGGGTCTACGAGGTAGATACGGGCGTCGGGGCGGGCATGGTCGACCAGCGAGGCGGCCGGGTAGACCGCCAATGAAGTGCCCACGACAATAAGGATGTCGGCCCCGGCAACGATACGGCTGCAGGCGTCGAACATGGGCACGCCCTCACCGAAGAACACGACATGAGGACGCAGCAGCGAACCGTCCGGATGGCGGGCGTCCAAGGGTTGTTCCCAGCCTTCGAAGGGGACGATGCCCTCGGGATCGATGCTACTGCGCAGCTTGCGCAATTCACCGTGCAGATGGGCCACGCGCAGCGGGAAGCCCGCCCCGGCGGCCGCACGTTCATGCAAATCGTCGATGTTCTGGGTGACCACTTCGGTGTCCATGCGGCGGGCGAGTTCCACGATGGCGCGGTGGCCTGCGTTAGGTTGCGCGGCAAGGAGTTCCCGGCGGCGGAGGTTGTAGAATTCAATGACCCGCGCACGGTTGCTGGCCAGGGCTTCCGGAGTGCATACGTCTTCGATACGGTACTTCGCCCACAGTCCGTCGTTGTCGCGGAAGGTGGCGATGCCGCTGTCGGCGCTCATCCCCGCGCCGGAGAATACCACCACCCTGGGGGCCGGCATACCTTATTCTTCGAGCAATGCGTCCGGAAACTGCAATGAATCGGGCGCGTTCGCGGCGGAATCCGCCGGGACGGTTGCGGCATCCCCTGCAGGGGCGGAGTCTTTGGGCCCGCTGGTCGCCACCACGACGATAAGGGCCACTACGGCGACGGCCGCGAAAATGCCGACTATCTTTTTATTCATCAGGCAGGTTTTTTGTTATGCTGTATGCAAATTTAGAAAAAATTTCATTCGCAACCCTATGGATAACAATTTTCAATACGTATTTTTACGATTATTGTCGCTGTTTTACAGGCGTTTGCATGATGCGCCGTAAAGTTTTACCGTTTTTTAACTTACAGATCACAATTTTGACGAAAAGTTTTATTAAATTTACGCATAAGAAAACTTTCAGGGAAATGTCGGTTTTGGATTTTGATAAGAACAGCCTGGGCAACCTCGAATATTCGCTGCGGCGCGAGATGCTCTCAACGAACCGTGCGGGCGGGTACATGAGTACGACCATCGTCTGCTGCAACACGCGCAAGTACCACGGCCTAATGGTCTGCCCGAAGGACGAGCAGGACGAACGCAACTATGTGCTGCTGTCGGCCCTCGACGAAACCGTCGTGCAGCACGACCAGTCGTTCAACCTCGCGATCCACCGCTTTCCCGGGACCTACGAGCCCCGGGGGCATAAATACATCACCGACTTCCGTTATACCCCCACCCCCGCGATCACCTACCGCGTCGGGGGCGTGGTGCTGCGCAAGGAGTTGCTGTGGATCCATTCCCGCACCCAGTTGATGATCCGCTACACGCTGCTGGAGGCCACCTCGGAAACAATGTTGCGCCTGCGGCCATTCCTGGCGTTCCGCGACGCGCACTCGCTCTCGCAGGTCAATATGTTCGCCGACGGGCACACCTACGCCATTCCCAACGGCGTACGGTGCCGCATGTACAACGACTTCCCGTGGCTGCATATGCAGAACGACCATGAGTGCTCGTGCGAATTCGTCCCTGCGCCCGACTGGTACTACAACTTCGAATACCTCGAAGAGCAGGCGCGCGGATATCCCTTCCGCGAAGATTTGCTCACGCCCGGATATTTCGAATGCGGCATCCGGCGCGGCCAAAGCATCGTATTTTCCTGCTCCACGTCCCAGGTCGACCCGGCGACCATCACCTCCGATTTCGAAACCGAGTTGGCCAAGCGGTCGGACAAGGTCGATATGCTCTCTTGCCTGCGCCACTCGGGCCGGCAGTTCATCGCCCGCCGCGGCGGGCGCACCGAAGTGGTGGCCGGCTACCCGTGGTTCGGGCGCTGGGGGCGCGACACGTTCATCGCCCTGCCGGGCATTACGCTTACCCAGGGCGGGCTGGAGAGTTGCATGGAGGTGATCGACACGATGACCCGGGAGATGAAGGACGGGCTGTTCCCCAACATGGGCACGGCCTACAATTCGGTCGATGCACCGCTGTGGTTCTTCTGGACGCTGCAACAGCTCGAACGGCATATCGGCGCACAGGCCGTATGGGAGCGTTACGGACAGGCGATGAAGGATGTCCTGGAGGCTTTCCGCCGTGGCATTGGCGGGGTTATTGCATTGCAGGACAACGGTCTGGTGTGGGCTTCGGCCCCGGGCAAAGCGCTCACGTGGATGGACGCCATCGTCGGGGAAGGCCCGGTGACCGGCCGCGAAGGTTACCCGGTCGAGATCCAGGCCCTGTGGTACAACGCGGTGTGCTATACGCTGCAACTGGCCGGCCAGGCGGGCGATACGGCGTTCGTGAAGGCATGGGAGGCGATGCCCGATATGACGCGCGACTCGTTCATGGGCATGTTCTGGTTCGCGGAGCGGTCGTCGCTGTACGATTTTGTGAACGAGCGGGGGGCGAATACGTATGTGCGCCCCAACCAGATCATTGCCTGCTCGATGCCCTTCACGATGCTCACGCAGGAGCAGTCGATGGGCGTGGTGGCCCTCATGAAGCAGCACCTGCTCACGCCGAGGGGCCTGCGCACGCTCTCGCCGCGCAACCCGCTGTATGAGGGGCGTTACGAAGGCGACCAGCCCACCCGCGACCGGGCCTACCACCAGGGCACGGTGTGGCCGTGGCTGCTGGAACACTACGTGAAGACGTGCTTCGATATCTATGGCAAGGCCTACCTGCCGGAAGCCGAGGAATTGCTGGCCGGTTTCGGCGAGGAGATCGCCAGCTACGGCATCGGGTCGGTGTGCGAGATCTACGACGGCGACCCGCCGCACCAGCAGCGCGGCGCCATATCGCAGGCATGGAGCGTGGGCGCAGTATTGAGGATCAATGAAATGATCGAGGAATATAAAACTGAATAGCGCGATTGCCTGGCAATCGCCATTTCCTGCGGCCCGACGCTGAAGCGTCGCCCCCACAGCCGTGGGATGGATATGCAAAACACTGTAAACTGCGGGGAATTTAACCCGTAGAGATTAAAACAGAATAGACGATGAGAGTGTTGATGTTCGGCTGGGAATTTCCTCCCCATATCGCAGGCGGTCTGGGCACAGCTTGTTACGGGCTTACGCGCGGGCTTGCCAAGCACGACGTGGAGGTGATCTTCGTGGTGCCGCACGCCTACGGCGACGAAGACCAGCGTTTCGTGCGCGTGGTCAACGCCAGCGACGTGGAAACGCCCTTCGGACGCCCCGGGCGCGGGGGACGGCTCGACGAGTTGTGGGACAAGCTCACCTTCATCCATATCGACTCGAACATGGTGCCCTACATTTCGCCCGAGGAGTTCGAAACGCGCACCGAGGAGTCGCGGCTGGCCGGTTTCGTCGGGCATCCGGGCGAACCGGGCGACGTGTGGAAGGAACGCTACACGTTCTCGGGAAAATACGGCGCCAACCTGATGGAAGAGGTGGCGCGCTACGCGATGGTGGCGGCCGAGGTGGCCCGCCAGCTGGAGGGGACGTTCGATGTGATCCACGCCCACGACTGGCTGACCTACTATGCGGGCATCGCGGCCAAGAACGTATCCGGCAGGCCGTTGGTGGTGCACATGCACGCCACGGAATTCGACCGCAGCGGCGAGAACGTCAACCCGACGGTCTACGACATCGAACGCGCGGGGATGCACGCCGCCGACCGGGTGATCGCCGTGAGCAACCTGACGCGCAACACGGTGATCGAACGCTACGGGGTGCCGGCCGGCCGGGTGGTGGCGGTGCATAACGCGGTGCGTTTCGCCGCTTCGGAATCTTGCGGCGCCGAACGCGCCCTGGACGACAAGATCGTCACTTTCCTGGGGCGCATCACCTACCAGAAAGGCCCCGACTACTTCGTGGAAGCCGCGGCGAAAGTGCTCAAACGGCTCCCGAACGTGCGTTTCGTGATGGCCGGCAGCGGCGACATGCTCAACCATGTGGTGCGCCGCGTGGCCAAGCTCGGGATCGCCGACCGGTTCCACTTCACGGGCTTCCTGAAAGGCGACGAGGTGCAGCGGATGTTCTCGCTGAGCGACGTGTACGTGATGCCGTCCGTGTCGGAGCCGTTCGGTATCTCGCCCCTCGAAGCGATGAAGTCGAACGTACCGGTGATCATCTCCAGGCAGTCGGGCGTGGCCGAAGTGCTCGATTACGCCCTGAAGGTGAACTACTGGGATGTGGACGCGATGGCCGACGCCATCTACGGACTGATCAGATACCCTGCCCTGGCGCAGATGTTCTCCGAGAAGGGCATGGAGGAGGTCACCTCGCTCAAATGGAGCGATGCGGCCGCGAAAGTGAAGAAAGTGTACGAAAGTTGCATGTAACGGGCGCAATGCCAATGGCATTGCCGCTTTCTGCGGCTCGCGCCTGTGGCGCGACCCCCGCAGTTGCAGAAAGCGATAGCTGCCGGACGCCCGGTAATTATAAATAAGCGCGAGGGGACACGAAAAACCGAAGGCCATGAAAACGATCTGCTTTTACTTCCAGGTGCACCAGCCGCTGCGGCTGAAACGCTACCGTTTCTTCAACATGGGGCGCGACCACATGTACCTCGACGAGGCGGGCAACCGCTCGATCATGCAGAAGGTGGCCACGCGCTGCTACCTGCCGATGAACGCGCTGCTGCTGAAAATGATCGAGCGGCACGCAGGCAAATTCCGCGTCAGTTTCTCGATGTCGGGCCTGGCGGTCGAACAATTCAAGGCCTACGCCCCCGAGGTGCTGGACAGTTTCAAAGCGCTGGCCGCGACGGGATGCGTGGAATTCCTGGGCGAAACGTACGCCCACTCGCTGGCCTCGGTCTGCTGCAAAGAGGAATTCTGCGACCAGGTGCGCGCCCACAGCGACATGATCCGCCGCGAATTCGGGCAGACGCCCGCCGCTTTCCGCAACACGGAGCTGATCTACTCGGACGAGATCGGGGAGTGGGTGGCCGAATTGGGCTTCAAGACGATGCTCGCCGAGGGTGCCAAACACATCCTGGGCTGGAAAAGCCCCGATTTCGTCTATGCCAGCGCGCTGAACCAGAAACTTCGGTTGCTGTTGCGCAATTATAAACTGAGCGACGACATCGCTTTCCGCTTCTCGGACCGCAGTTGGGCAGGCTGGCCCCTCACGGCGGCCAAATTCACCCAATGGCTCACCGAAGACGCGGGCGAGGTGGCCAACCTGTTCATGGACTACGAAACGTTCGGCGAGCACCAATGGGCCGAAACCGGCATTTTCAACTTCATGGAGTACCTGCCCGTGGCGGCGTTGGCCGACGGGGGCCTGGAATTCCGCACGGTGTCGGAAACGGCCTCGGCGCACCAACCGGTGAGCGTGCTGAGTTGTCCGCACCCGATGTCGTGGGCCGACGAAGAGCGCGACATCACCGCATGGCTCGGCAACGAACTCCAGAACGAGGCCTTCACGACGCTTTACGGCCTGCGCGACAAGGTCAAGTCGTTGGACGACGCGGACTTCAATTACGTGTGGAATTTCATGCAGTGCTCGGACCACTTCTATTACATGGCCACCAAATGGCTCTCGGACGGTGACGTGCACAGTTATTTCAACCCCTACGATTCGGCCTACGACGCGTTCATCAACTACATGAACGTGCTGAGCGACCTGATGGTCGAGGTCGACCGCAAGCTTGCCGCCCGTGCCGTCCCGGCCTGAGGCGTGAAAGATCAGAATTCCCAGTGACGGGCCTGTTCGACCTGACGGTAGTGGGTCAGGTCGATCTGGACGGGGACTACGGACACATAGTTATTGGCCAGGGCCCATTCGTCGGTATCGGTGGCGTGGGGCTCCATATTGTTGAATCCTCCGGTAAGCCAGTAATACTCACGGCCGTGGGGATTGACGCGGCGTTCGAATTCCTCGCGCCAGTAGCCTGCGTTCTGGCGACAGACGCGCACGCCTTTGATATCGCAGTGGGGGACGTTGGGGATATTGACGTTCCAGCAGAGGGGCGTGGCCGGTTTTTCGGCCAGCACCTTGCGCACGATGCGTTCGGCGAAATCGGCCGCCGCTTCGAAATCTGCGTGCGGATCGTGGTCGGTGAGCGAAAATCCGATCGAGGGGATGTCGTAGAAACTGGCCTCGATCGCCGCGCCCATCGTGCCGGAGTAGAGCACGTTGACCGCCGAATTGGAGCCGTGGTTGATGCCGGATATGGCCAGCGCCGGACGTTCGTCCTGGAGCAGGTGGTCGAAAGCCATCTTCACGCAATCGACCGGCGTGCCGGAGCAGGCGTAGACCTCCAGGTCCCCGGCGCGTCGCACCTCGCGCAGGAACAGCGGGCGCGACATGGTGATCGCGTGGGACATCCCGGACTGCATCTGCTCGGGGGCCACCACGACCACACGCCCGAACTGCTGCGCCACTTTGATCGCATATTCCAATCCTTTTGCACCGACCCCATCGTCGTTCGTCACGAAAATCAACGGCTTTCCCATAATCTCAGATATTCTTAAAGGCACAAAGATAACGTAAAAGTGCCTCCCGGCACCCGGGGTCATGATTTTGTTCGGATAAATATACAGAAAAAGAGGAAAAAATTTGTTTTCCCGAAATAAGGTCATACCTTTGCACTCCCGCGAATGGAACCTCTTAATGAGGAGCAAGGTGCCCGTAACGTTCCCGCGGTTAATGAAACAACCCTATAGCAATGGACAATTTAATCAGAATCGCAGAGGCTTCGATGTGGCCTCAGAAAGAGGTTCCCGCCTTCAAAAGCGGCGATACCATCACCGTGACCTACAAGATCGTCGAGGGCAACAAGGAGCGTTTGCAGAGTTTCCGCGGCGTGGTGATCCAGATCAAAGGCCGTGGCGTGACCAAAATGTTCACGATCCGCAAAGTGTCG
This sequence comes from Rikenellaceae bacterium, assembly GCA_031551595.1. Taxonomy (GTDB): domain Bacteria; phylum Bacteroidota; class Bacteroidia; order Bacteroidales; family Rikenellaceae; genus JAVBOW01. Next base: position 14,093 of record JAVBNK010000140.1, read on the forward strand.
AACGGCATAGGCGTCGAGCGCATTTTCCCGCTCTACTCTCCCCACATCGACTCGATCGAAGTGAACAAAGTGGGCGTCGTGCGCCGCGCGAGGATCTACTACCTGCGCGACCTGACCGGCAAGAAAGCCCGCATCCGCGAAAAACACTACACCTCGAAACAGTAAGCCATATGAAAAGGCGTCCTGCTGCAGGGCGCCTTTTTGTTTCCGCTGCCCGCAACATGGCACCGTTATTGCCCCTTATCCCTTAAAACATATCGGATTATGAACTTTCTGTGGTATATCGTCATCGGCCTGGTCGCAGGGTATGTGGCAGGCAAACTGACCGAAGGCAAAGGCTTCGGGCTGATCGTCAATTTCGTAGTGGGCATCATCGGCGGGGTGCTGGGCGGCTGGCTGTTCGGGCTGGTGGGCATCAGCGTCAACCCGGGCAGCATCATCGGCAACCTGATCGCCGCCGTCGTAGGCGCCATCGTACTGCTGCTGCTGGTTTCGGTACTCAAACGCAAGTAAGGCGTTTTGCAAAAATCGACGGTGCAAAGGGTATTATTTCCAAAATTTAATTACCTTTGCACTCGCAATGGGGAATTAACTATGTTTATCCCCAAGGCATCCCGGCCGGACAAATTGATGAAGGATACGTTCCATTGACTTATCTGGCTCTCGTTTAAGGGGGATTAGCTCAGTTGGCTAGAGCGCTTGCATGGCATGCAAGAGGTCACCGGTTCGACCCCGGTATTCTCCACCCGGTACGCAGAATAGGACGGGTTCGTTTTATTGAGCGGGTGACTCCTTAAAAAGGTTCGTTTTGCGTCAAAAGTGAAAGGCGGCAGCATAGGCTGCCGCCTTTTCATATCTTTGTGTAACAGGATGCGCCCCCGATAGTCCGGGTAAGTTTGACCCTGCGTTTACGGGTTGCGTGCAACCCGTAAACGCCCCGCCCAGGGCGCTATGCGCCACAGAGGGCGGACGGACAGCAGTTGACCTATCTAAATAATCCCTTTTCAAACAGGCAGGCATGGACACCAAAGAGTGGCTTTTCGGCAAGGATCTCGCGCAATTGCAGCAAATTGCCGCAGAGGCAGGAATGCCGCGGTTTGCAGCCGGACAGATCGCCGCGTGGCTTTATAAAAAAGGTGCGACGCAGGTCGCGCAGATGAGCGACCTGTCACTGCGCCACCGCGAATGGCTCGCCGAAAGATACGAGGTCGGCCGGATCGCCTTTACGGCGGCGGACACCTCGGCCGACGGCACGAACAAGTACCTCTTCCCGACGCTACAGGGCCGGGCGATCGAGTCGGCCTATATTCCGGACGGCGACCGGGCCACGCTGTGCGTGTCGTCGCAGGCCGGATGCCGCATGGGCTGCCGATTCTGCGCCACGGGCAGGCAGGGCTTCTCGCACAACCTCACTACGGGCGAAATCCTCAACCAGACCGTATCGATCCCCGAATCCGCAACGCTCACCAACCTGGTTTACATGGGGATGGGCGAGCCGTTGGACAACACGCAGGAGGTGCTGCGGTCGCTGGACATCCTCACCTCGGCGTGGGGGTACGGCTGGAGCCCCACGCGCATCACACTTTCGACGATAGGCGTTATTCCGGCGGTGGAGGAATTCCTGACGCGGTCGAAAGTACACCTAGCGGTGAGCCTGCACAACCCCTTTGCGGGGGAGCGGGCGCAGATCATGCCGGTGCAGAACGCCCACCCGGCGCAGGAATTGATGGCCGTGCTGCGGCGTTACGACTTCTCGCACCAGCGGCGGCTGAGTTTCGAGTACATCGTCATGGAGGGCCTCAACGATTCGCCGGCGCACGTCAAAGAACTGGCACGCCTGCTGGACGGGGTGAAATGCCGCATCAACCTGATCCGCTTCCATAAAGTGCCCGGCTCGGATTACCACTCGCCGCCCCAGGCGCAGATGGAAGCTTTCCGCGACGCCCTCACCCGCAAAGGCATCATCACCACGATCCGGGCTTCGCGGGGCGAGGATATCCGGGCGGCCTGCGGCCTGCTTTCGACCGCGGGGCCGAAGGAAAATTAAGCCCTGAAATTTTGGAGGCTGAGGAAAAAGGGCTACCTTGGTGCTTTATTCGGCAGCTCAAAGCCATGTCAAAACGAATTGCTATGAAAAACCTATTGTTGTACGTCACGGTTTGCCTTCTGGCGACACTCGCATCGTGCGGCAAATCCGAAACGGGCGGCGTCCGGTTCGAAAACCTCACCCTGCAGCAGGCTTTGGATAAAGCCGGGGAAGAGAACAAGTTGGTGTTCGTGGACGCCCACACCTCGTGGTGCATCCCTTGCCGGCGGATGGACCATGAAGTCTTCCCGCAAAAAAAAGTGGGCGACTACATGAACGCCACGTTCGTCAACGTGCGGTTCGATATGGAAAAGGGCGAAGGCCTGGAGATCGCGGAGAAATACGGCGTGACGCGCTACCCGACTTTCCTGGTGCTCGCCCCGGACGGCACGCCGGTCGGCACGGAAGTGGGCGGAAGCCGGGCCGACAAATTCCTGGAGCGCATCAAAGAAGTGGTCAACTTGCGGCCTGCGCCGGCGCAGGATGCGGACCCGACCCCGGGAGGGTCAAACCCGGATATGGCGGAATAATGGCTACGGCGCTTTTCAACGATATCATCTTCGGCCCGGTGCGAAGCCGGCGACTGGGCCTTTCATTGGGTGTGAACCTGTTGCCGCCCGATGCGAAACTGTGCAATTTCGACTGCATCTACTGCGAATGCGGATGGGGCGGCAAGGGCGTGAAACCCCGCTTCAATCCCCGGGGGCAGGTGCGCGAACTGTTGGGCGCCAAGTTGCGCGAAATGGTCGCCGCAGGCACTCCGCCCGATGTGATCACCTTCGCAGGCAACGGCGAACCCACCATGCACCCCGATTTCGAAGCCATTATCGACGATACGCTGCGCCTGCGGGACGAGATATGCCCTGCGGCCAGGGTGTCGGTGCTGAGCAACGCCACCATGATCGGCCGCGAGGGCGTGCGGCGGGCGCTGTTGCGGGTCGATAACAACATCCTCAAACTCGATTCGGCGCTCGACGACACGGTGCGGCTGGTCGATAACCCGAAAGGGGATTATTCCGTGGCGCAGATCGTCGGGTGGATGAAACTCTTCGACGGGCGGATGATCATCCAGACCATGTTCCTGCGCGGAGAATACAACGGCCGCCGGGTGGACAACACCACGCCGCGCGAGGTGGATGCCTGGCTGGCGCTGGTGCGCGAAGTAGCTCCCGAAAAGGTGATGATCTACACGATCGACCGCGATACGCCCGCCGAAAACCTCGAAAAAGTGCCGGTCGACGACCTGCGGGCGATCGCCGAAAAGGTCGAGGCGATGGGCATCCCATGCAGCATTTCGGGCTGACGGTGCATCTACGGCATAGTTTATGCTTTTTTTCACTCATCACCTAAAAACTGAAAAGATGAAAAAATTAATCGTTACAACCCTTGCGTGCGCATGTGTTCTGGCGGCAGGCGCACAAAGCAGATGGGGCTTCCAGGCCGGCGCCACATTCGACAAACTCAAAGCCTCGGACATCGACAAGCACCTGCTCAAATCGAATACAGGCTTCCTGCTCGGCCTGACGTTCGACTACGACCTGATCGGCCCGCTGGGGCTGAATACGGGCTTGTTCTACGTGCAGCGCAGCACCGAAACCGCCGATGTGACCACCCGTTTCTCGTCGCTCGAACTGCCGCTCAATGCCAAGGTCACTATCCCGCTGATCCCGATGCTGAAGCCGTTCGTCACGGCGGGCGCCTACCTGGACTGCGGCGTGGGAGCCAAGGCGGGCGGGCATAAGCTGGACTACGGCGACGACCTGAACCGTTTCAACTACGGTTTCATATTCGGCGTGGGTGTGGACGTGATGCGCCATTTCCGCGTGATGTACCAGTACGACCTGGGCATGTCCGACATGACCACCTCGGCTTCGGAAGCGCTCAGGGACGCCAAAGTGCGCGGCAACCGCATCTCCGCCGCCCTGCTGTTCTAAGTCGGCACGATCGGATGTAACCGTTTGATCCCCCATCCGGTTGCCTATGGTTACTCTGTAATACCCTACCGATATAAAAGGAGGAAGGAGCATTAAACTCCTTCCTCCTTTTTTAATCTACGGAGAATAACCCCGTTATTTGACGATGGTCATTTCTTTGATAAGGTGGCCGGCGCCGGCGAATTTGTCGATCACGAACAGCACATAGCGGATATCGACCGAGATGGTGCGTTGCAGTTCGGGCTCGAAGGCGATATCGCCGCTCATGGCTTCCCAGTTGCCGTCGAAGGCCAGGCCGATCAGGTGGCCGCGGCCGTCCATGACGGGGCTTCCGGAGTTGCCGCCGGTGATGTCGTTGTTCGACAGGAACGCCACGGGAACGTCGCCCTTGCAGGCATACGGGCCGAAATCCTTGGCCGCATAGAGCTGCTTGAGTTTCTCGGGCACGCTGAATTCATAGGCGTTTTCGGGATCTTCCTTGGCGATCACACCCGACAGGGTGGTATAATAATCGTACACCACGCCGTCGGCAGGCCGGTAAGGCAGCACCTGGCCGTAGGTCATGCGCATCGTGAAATTGGCGTCGGGGTAGAACATGCGGTCGGGCTGCATTTCCATCTGTGCGGCGATGAAGAGGCGTTGTCCTCGGGCGTATTTGGCCTGGCTGCGTTGCAGGGCCGGGGCGCGCGACTCCAGGGCCGCCGCAACCGAAGCGGCCAGCTCCAGGCCGGGGTCTTTCTGCAAGGTTTCGCGCGAGGGGTTGGCCAGGAACGCCTCGAATTTTTCCTGCGACGCCATCACCGAGCGATCGAACACATCGTCCACATAGGCTTTCACGTTATCGGCAAAACGGCTGCTGATCGTTTTGACGAACGACGGGTAGTCGCCCTTGTCGAGCGAGTCGACGATGATCTGCACCATGCGGTAGGCCACCTTGCGGTCGGTCGACGGGCTGTAATCCTTATAGATTTCGTCGGTGTTGGCACGCAATTGGGCGATGATCTCGTTGCTGATCGGGCCCTGGCCGGCGGCCAGCCCGCGCATCGGGGCGCACATGCCTACCAGCTCGACGCCGCGCATGAGCGCCTCGCTGAGGTACTGGGTCACGCCGCGGTCATGGAGGCTCTCCTCGACCGACTGGCGGATCAGCGGCAGGGCGTCGCCGTATTTGGCTTTGCGCGCGGGGTCGGCGTTGATCCACGAAGTGAGTTTTTCCTCGAAGGCGGCCTTTTTAGCACGCACGTTGAGTTTCTTCAGGCCGCGGCTCATGCCGATCGAGTTTTTCCAGTAGTTCGACGACATGGCGTATTTCGAGGCATACTGGATGCGGATCTTGTCGCTGGCCTTCATATCGGCCAGGAGGATTTCCTGGCGTTCGCCGCGGATGAAAATGCGCACGGGGTTGTCGAGGTTCAGCGTGCGGTCGATCTCGTACGAGGTCATATAGCGCTGCGTGGAGCCGGGGAAGCCGATGATCATCGCGAAGTCGCCCGGGGTGATGCCTTTGAGCGATATGCTGAGGTGTTTGGGGGTGTTGTAGGGCACGTTGTCCTTCGAGTATTCGGCGCCTTTGCCGCTTTGGTCGGAATAGACGCGGAAGACCGAGAAGTCGCCCGTATGGCGGGGCCACATCCAGTTGTCGGTGTCGCCGCCGAATTTGCCGATCGACGAAGGGGGCGCACCCACCAGGCGCACGTCGTTATAGACCTCCGTGACGAACATCACATATTGGTTCCCTGCGAACATCGGGCGCACCGAGGCGCTCTGGCCCTGTTCGAGCACGACCGAGGAGAGCAGCGCGCGGGTGAGCGAATCGACCGCACGGGCGCGTGTACGCTCGTCCATCGCGTCGTTCAGGTAGGGAATGACGTGCTGTGTGACATCCTCGATGCGGCGGATGAACGTGGCGGTCAGGCCCGGGGTGGGGATCTCTTCGGCACGCGACATGGCCCAGAAGCCATCCTTGAGGTAGTCGTGCTCGACGGAACTGTGCTGCTGGATGGCTTCGTAGCCGCAGTGGTGGTTGGTGAGCAGCAGGCCTTCGGACGAAACGATCTCGCCGGTGCAGCCGTTGCCGAAAATGACCACCGCATCTTTCAGCGCCAGTTTGTTGATGCTCGAGATATCGTCGGCCGTGAGCTTGAACCCTTTGGCCTTCATATCCTTGCTGAGGCTTTTGAGTTGGGTCATCAGCCACATGCCTTCGTCTGCGTGCGCCGTCCGGAACGCTGTGACGAGCAGTAAAAATAGTAATGCAATCCGTTTCATATCAGTTTTTTGGGTTTCTTTCGACAATCGGAGCGCCATCCGGATGCCGGATGTGCGGTTCATTTTGCGCGACCAAAGGTAGCAAAAAATATGAATCGGTATAACGCCGCACCGCTTTTAACGCTTTATGATCCCGCGACCGGCCCGTATAATAAAGAACCCCGCAGTATATGGCAAGGGCACAGTTGCCGCAGGCGGCGGGGGATTGAACCCTTAGAGATCAAATAGGGATAAATTCTGAAGGCAACCACATACTGATCTACACAGGTTTGCTTTCCAGGCCCCGCGCCCATCCCCGGTGCCGCTTTGCGTAACATGTTAATATAAAGCATTCACCGAGGCCAATTATCCCGGCTCACGTTAAATAATCGTTAACCCCGACCGATTCCGCCGCAGGATCGTTACCTTTGCCGTGACGAAACCGCAACTAATAACCTCAACATAATGGGAATCAATCGTTTTTTTAAATTTTTCCTCCCCAAGGAGAGCAAATTCCTGCCGCTCCTGCGCGGCCAGGTGGACGACATCGTCAAAGCGTCCGAACTGCTGATCGAATTCTCCAACGCCGGGGAGCACGCCCGCCGAAAAGAACTTTACGCCGGGATCAAACGCACCGAAACCCATTGCGACGGCCTGACGGACGCCATCCTCGACGCGCTCAACAATACCTTCATCACCCCGTTCGACCGCGAGGACATCCATACCCTGGCCTCGCAGCTGGACGACGTGCTCGACCTGATCAACGGGTCGGCCAAACGCGTGGTGCTCTACCAGCCCCGCGAGATGCCCGGGGCCCTGGTGCGCCTGGCCGAACTGATCCGCGAGAGTGCGCTGTGCCTCCAGTCGGCCGTTTACGAGTTGGACAAAGTGAACCGCAACCCGGCCGTCATCAAACAGCAGTGCCGCAAGTTGCACGAGCTGGAAAACGCGGCCGACGACGTGTACGAGGATTTTATCATCTCGCTGTTCGGCGGCAACGGCGACCGCGACGCCATCGAACTGATGAAACAGGTCGAGATCATCCAGCTCTACGAAAGCGCGACGGACAAAGCCTACCGCGTGTCGGAGGTACTGCGCACGATCATGGTGAAATATGCCTAAGCGATGACCCTGCTGATCGTTATCATAGTCCTGGCGCTGGTTTTCGACTTCATTAACGGCTTCCACGACGCCGCCAACTCCATCGCCACCATCGTTTCGACCAAAGTGCTCACGCCGTTTCTGGCCGTGCTGTGGGCTGCAGCGTTCAACTTCGTGGCCTTCTTCATCGCCAAGTTCGTGATCGGCGAATTCGGCATCGCCAACACCGTGTCCAAAACCGTTTTCGAGGATTTCATCACCCTGCCGGTTATCCTGGCGGGTATCGTCGCGGCGATCATCTGGAACCTGTTCACCTGGTGGAAAGGCATCCCCTCGTCGTCGTCCCACACCCTGATCGGCGGTTTCGCCGGCGCCGCGATCGCCTATGGCGGCCTGAGCGCGATCCATTCGGCCGTCGTGCTCAAGATCGCCGCCTTCATCCTGCTGGCCCCGCTCATCGGTATGCTGATGGCCTCGGTCATCACCATCGCGATCCTGCACATCTGCCGCCGGGCCAACCCCCACCGGGCCGAGAAATGGTTCAAACGCCTGCAATTGGCCTCGTCGGGGCTGTTCAGCATCGGCCACGGCCTGAACGACTCGCAGAAAGTGATGGGGATCATCGCCGCCGCGTTGTTCGTCGCGGGCGGCAAGGCCGGAAGCATCACCGACATTCCCGGCTGGGTGCCGCTGGCCTGCTTCTCGATGATCGCGCTGGGCACGATGTCCGGCGGGTGGCGCATCGTCAAAACGATGGGGACCAAAATCACCAAAGTGACCCCGCTCGAAGGCGTGGCCGCCGAAACCGCGGGCGCACTGACCCTCTACCTGACTGAGATCTGGAAGATTCCCGTCAGCACGACCCATACGATCACCGGCGCCATCATCGGCGTGGGAGCGGTGAAGCGGGTGTCCGCCGTCCGCTGGGGCGTAACGGTCAACCTGATGTGGGCATGGATCATCACCATCCCCGTCAGCGCACTGCTCGCCGCCGGGATCTACTACCTGCTGGTCCTTTGCGGGATCAATTAAAGAACCCCGCAGCAACCGACGCTGCGGGCGAGGGCGGAACCGAGTTTACCTGAGTTAGCCGGGCCGCGAGCAGGAAACCCATGTTTAGAATGGGTAACTGAACATGCAGGGTATTGTCATGGTTGAGATTGCCTGGGGCAATCGCCATCTCCCGCGGCTCGAAATCTCCGATTCCGACCCCCGCAGGGGAGGGGGAGAGGGTCGCCGCAACCGACATTGCGAGCGAGGGCAGAACCGAGTTTACCTGAGTTATGCCGGGCCGCGAGCAGGAAGCCCATGCATCGCATGGGTAACCAAACCGGCGGGGAATTGAACCTTTGGAGATTCACGTGAGTCCGGGATAAACCGGGCGCTTTGCGGGAAACGATCAAGGAAACGCCGCTGGGACAGCACGGTTCGTGCGGCTCCGGAGCGGCGTCCGCCTCAATCAGCAGGACAGGTCCCGAAATCGAACTCCAGCTGGATGCCGCCCGGATGCTCCATATCGAGGGCGTTGCTTACGGAAAGCCCCATCAGCCGGATCTTCTTCCGGCTGTAATCCACGATGCCCAGCAATTCCTGAGCCGTCTGCCAGAACAGCCCGAACTCGGTCACGAAACCGCCCGGGGTCCTGCTGCGGGTGATCTGTTCGAAGTCGGCGTATTTGATTTTCAACGTCACGGTACGGCCGTAAAAGTCACGCTTCGATGCGCGGCGCCACACCTCGTCGGCGATCTCGCGCAGTTTTTCCAGGAGTTCGGCCGTGTCGTCCAGGTCGTGCATATAGGTATTCTCGGCGCCGACCGACTTGCGCACCCGGTCGGCTTCGACGCGGCGGTGGTCGATCCCGCGGGCGAATTCATAGAGGCTGTGCCCCATTTTCCCGAAATGGCGCGCCAGGTACGCCTCGGGATGGCGCCGCAGGTCGGCCCCGGTCTTGATCCCCAGGCGGTGCATCTTTTCGGCCGTGGCCGGGCCCACACCCCAGAACCGCTCGATCGGCAAACTTTCGACGAAACTTTCCGCCTCTTTGTCCGTGATGACGAACAGTCCGTCGGGCTTGCGGTAGTCGGAGGCGATCTTGGCCAGGAATTTATTCACGGACACCCCGGCCGAAGCCGTCAGGCCGGTCGTTTCCCGTATGCGTTCTTTGATCTGCCGGGCGATCAGGGTCCCGGAGGGCAGCCCGATCTTGTTTTCGGTCACGTCGAGGTAGGCCTCATCGAGCGACAATGGCTCCACCAGGTCGGTGTATTCATGGAAAATTTCATGGATCTGCGCGGACACCTCCTTGTAGACTTCGAAGCGTCCCGGGGTAAAGATCAGCCACGGGCAGCGTTTCAGGGCGGTTTTCGAAGGCATGGCCGAATGGATGCCGTAGCGGCGGGCCTCGTAGCTGGCCGCAGCCACCACGCCCCGCTCGCCCGGATAACCCACGGCGAGCGGTTTACCCCGGTAGTCGGGATGGTCCCGCTGTTCGACCGAGGCGTAGAAAGCATCCATATCGATGTGTATGATCTTGCGCACGTGCAAAACTAACGATAAAACAGGCGCCGATGGTCTGTCCGCGGATAAATTTATGCCCTGCGGGCGGCCTTCCCGCACAATAAAACGGGGGAAACGGGGTTATTCATACAGCAAAGTGGTGGAAACCCCGAAATAATCACTACCTTTGCGCTGTAAACAATGCAAGTTCATTCTGATCCTTATCTGCTTTGCATATATCCGGACGCCCTGTCCCGTCCGGCTCTTTCATCGTTGAGACCGACCCGTAATTAACTTTCCTTGTTTCATAGCACAACGGCCCGAGTAAGTCTGTAGAGGGGACTGAAGACGGCGGTTGACTAACTTTAACGATGAACGGACCATGAAATCATTCTTTATCGGCAAGTACGAAATCAAGCTGCCTATCATACAGGGCGGCATGGGTGTGGGCGTGTCGCTCAACGGATTGGCGTCGGCCGTGGCCAACGAAGGCGGCGTGGGTGTGATCTCGGCGGCGGGGCTCGGGCTGCTCTACCCGGAGCACAAAGGCACGTACCAGGAGAAATGTATCCACGGCCTGCGGGAAGAGATCCGCAAGGCCCGCGAGAAAACCTCGGGCGTGATCGGGATCAACATCATGGTGGCGCTCTCGAACTTCGCGGACATGGTGCGCACGGCCATCGAAGAGAAGGCCGACGTGATCTTCGCCGGGGCGGGGCTGCCGCTCGACCTGCCGTCGTACCTGACCCGCGACAGCAAGACGCAGCTCGTACCGATCGTGTCGTCGTCGCGCGCGGCAAAGCTTATCTGCGAAAAATGGTCGGCAGGCTATGGCTACCTGCCCGACGCGATCGTCGTCGAAGGACCCAAAGCCGGCGGACACCTGGGGTTCAAGAAAGAACAGATCGAGGATGAGAATTACTCGCTCGAACACCTGCTTCCGGAGGTGGTCGGCGTGGCGCGGAGCTATGCGGCCGGCAAGAACATCCCGGTCATCGCGGCGGGCGGCATCGCCACGGGCGAGGATATTGCCCGGTTCATGGCCCTAGGCGCATCGGCCGTGCAGATGGGGTCGATCTTCGTGCCCACCGAGGAGTGCGACGCTTCGATCGAATTCAAGAAGGTGTATATCAACGCCCATGCCGAGGACGTGCGCATCATCCAAAGCCCGGTAGGTATGCCCGGACGCGCATTCGACGGCGAATTCATCCGCAGCGTGGCCGAAGGCAACGAGAAACCCCGCTCGTGCCCGTTCCATTGCATCAAAACGTGCGACTATACCAAAAGTCCCTATTGTATCATCAAGGCGCTCTACAACGCGGCCAGAGGCAACATGAAAAAAGGTTATGCCTTCGCCGGCGGCAATGCCTACCTGTCGGACAAGATCCGGAGCGTCAAGGAAGTGGTCGAAAAACTCAAAGCCGACTTCTTCCTCTCTAAAGCCGCCTTGTAGGCGGCGCATTAATCACTAAAGAAACATCCGCCGTTTTGGGCGGACATGAAAATTATGACATTTAACGAATTGAACATCGCGGAGCCGATACTCAGGGCCGTCCGCGAAAAAGGATACGACCAACCGACCCCCATTCAGCAGCAGGCCATTCCGGTCGTTTTGCAGGGGAAAGACATCTTCGGCATCGCCCAGACCGGGACCGGCAAGACGGCGGCTTTCGCCATCCCGATCCTGCAGCATCTGGGGGACGGCCCGGCGGCGGCCCAACCCCGCCCGGATGCCGGGGAGCAACGCCCCGGCCGCCGCGACCGGCGCGGCCGCTCGCACGGCAAAGCCAGGGAATACCGGCCGGTGAAAGCACTCATTCTCACTCCCACGCGCGAACTCGCCCTGCAGATCGACGAATGCTTCACCGATTACGGCAAGTACACCGGACTGCGGCATACGGCCATCTTCGGCGGGGTTAAACAGGGCCCGCAGACCGAAAAGCTCCGCCAGGGCGTGGATATCTTGATCGCTACGCCGGGCCGCCTGCACGACCTGATCGGCCAGGGCGAGGTGCGCCTGGACAGCCTCACGCATTTCGTGCTGGACGAAGCGGACCGGATGCTCGACATGGGCTTCATCGCCGACATCCGCCGGCTGCTTCCGTTGCTGCCCCAGCGCCGCCAGACGTTGTTTTTCTCAGCGACGATGCCCGATGCGATCGTCGCCCTCTCGCGCACCATCCTCCACCATCCGGTGCGGGTGGAAGTCACCCCGCAGTCGTCCACCGTCGACACGGTCGACCAACGCATCTACTTTGTCGAAAAACCCGAAAAGAAAGGATTGCTGGTCTCCGTGCTCAGGGAAGAAGCGGAGAAATCCGTCCTCGTGTTCTCGCGGACCAAGCACGGCGCAGACAATATTTCGCGCACCCTCAAAAAAGCGGGTATCCACAGCGAGGCCATCCACGGCGATAAATCGCAGGGGCAGCGCCAGCGGGCTTTGTCCGAATTCAAGTCGGGCAAAGTGAAAGTGATGGTGGCCACAGACATCGCCGCCCGCGGCATTGACATCCGGGAGTTGCAGATGGTGATCAACTACGATATGCCGGATGTGGTGGAAACCTACGTCCACCGCATCGGCCGCACGGGCCGCGCCGGACACTCGGGTATCGCCCTTACGTTCTGCTCGCAGGACGACCACGCCATGGTCAAAGACATCCAGAAACTGGTCGGCAGACCCCTCGATACCGTGCTTTATCAAATGCAATGACGATTGTCGCAAAATAACCAAATGGCCGGATCTTTCGATCCGGCCATTTTTGAATAAGCCGTTATAACGGATTATCGCTGTTTCGTAATGTTTGTTAGCTTTGTTAAATTCCTTTTTATGCGTGATACAGCTATCCTTAAAAATGGTCATAGTATTCCAACAAACAGATAAATCTAACCACCACCTAAAAACACAAAATCACTGAATACGTTGTATTCAGTGATTCGCGCTTTTGCCTAAACCATAAAAAGGGCCAAAATCAATGATTTTGACCTCTTAGTAGCGGGGGAAGGACTCGAACCTTCGACCTTTGGGTTATGAGCCCAACGAGCTGCCAACTGCTCCACCCCGCGATATATCGTGCGTTGCTTTTATCCTAACGAGAGTACAAAGATAATTATTTTTCGCCGATAAACAAATTTTTCCGTGGCAAATCCCACCGTAAAAATATTCAACCAGCTTCCACAACACCTATAACAGGCTGTAATTATTCACCATAGGCGCTTTGGCGGTCCAATACATCCGGGTATTTCATCAGCATCCGTTCGCTGTTTTTTGTAAATTCTTTAATAAACAATCCCGCAGCAAGCTACGGGGTATGGTAAAGGCTGCGATTGCCTGGGGCAATCGCCATCTCCCGCGGCTCGAAATCTCCGATTTCGCCCACCCCCAGCCGCGGGAGATGAAAAGAGGGTCGCCGCAACCGACGCTGCGGGCGAGGGCAGAACCGAGCTTACTTGAGTTATGCCGGGCCGCGGGGAGGAAACCCATGCATCGCATGGGTAACCAAACCGGCGGGGAATCGAACCCATAGACATTGAACTTGTCGAGCATATCTCCTTCCGCTGCAAGGAGTCCTTTCATTCCTGCCGCATCTACAGGCTAAACCTTACCGGTCTGTTTGTCGTAAACGTACAGGTGCGGGCCACCCACCCGGCCGCTTGTCAGTACAGACCCTAAAAAGCTACTTTCACCGCCGATTGGTCCAGGTCTTTCCGCTGCCTTTTGGAGGTCTTTTCATCCGTTGGAATCCACGTCCCGGGGATAGCCCCGCCCCGGGGCATGGAGGGCCCCACCGCATAGGGCGGCGATTACGGCCAGTACGAGATTTCCCATCACTTAAATCTTAGTGGTTTCCGTAAAGGCAGACAACAGCTTCCTGAAAACCAACCGGTCAGGCGCGTAACGAGCGGCTGACCACTTCGGCCAGGTCGTAGACGGGTTGCTGCGCACGGCGGGCGACGGCTTTTTTGCACAGCGGGCAGGCCGTGACCACCGCCGAGGCTCCCGTGGCGCTGAAACGGGCGGCCATCGCTTGTGAAATGGCGTCCTGGCCGGCATCATGGATGGCCGTATCGGCGATCGACGAGCCGCAGCACAATGCCTTTTCGCGGTTTTCGGGGAGTTCGGCCAGCGAGCCTACCTGCGCGATCACCTCGCGCGGTTCGTCATAGATGCCGCTGCCGCGGCCCAGTTCGCAGGGGTCGTGGTAGGCATAGAGTTCGCTTCCGGGATCCACCGTGATCCGTCCCGAGGCCAGCAGCCGGGCGATGTACTGCGACTGGTGCAGCACCTCGATCCCCTCCAACGCATAATCCTCACGGAACACCTTCAGGCAGATCGGGCAGGAAGTCACCAGCGTGGCGATGCCGTGCTTACGGAACAGGGCGCGGTTATAGTCCATCATTTTGGCGGCGGCATCGACCTCGCCCGAAAGTTTCAGCGGACGGCCGCAGCAGACGCCCCCCTCGCGGTCAGCCCACCACACCTGCTCGCCGGCGGCCGTGAAGATCGTTTCCATGGCATGCAGGATGCGCGGCGTGAGCAGGGTCATGCAGCCCGCGAAATACCCCACGCGCCCTTCGCCCTGCGAGCGGTCCATGCCCGCCACATAGTCGTAACGCCCGTCGGCGGGAGTGTTGGATCTCGAGTGGCGGCTGTTCAGGCGCAGGGTATTCAGCTCGATACCCACGGGGCAAGCCTGTTCGCACCGCCCGCACATCAGGCAGTTGCCCGCCACGTAGTCCGTGAGTTTATTGTGCCGCAGGTCGCGCAGGAAGTAAACCGACTGCACGCCGCCCATCGCCCCGTCCGACTGCAGCTGGCAGGGGTCGATGCAGATGCCGCAGCGCGAGCACGCCTCCATCTGGAAACGGTCGAAACTCCCGGCCTGCGGACGGCTGCGCAGCCCCCAGCGGCGCAGGAAAATGAGGGGTACTTCGGTGAAAATGTGCATGTAACGCGAGAACGGCATCGCCACCAGGAACACCCCGAGCGCCAGCGAGTAGAACCACCAGGCGTAAGGTTCGGCGGCAGCCAATGCTTCCGGGCCCATCCCTGCGGCCATGGCCCGCCCTATGGAACCGGTCAGGAAGCCGCCCGAATGGTGCAGCCCGCTGGTCGAGCTTTCGGCCAGCAGGCGCGCCGGGAATACGAACCACAGCGCAGCCAGCGCCACACGGTCGCCGGGCGTGTGTTTCGTCGTGCGCTTCATGCCCATCGTGCGCGAACGCAGCCGTTTGAACCACGCCAGCGCCACTCCCGACAGCACGAACAGCAGCAGCAGGTCCATCAGTGCGGCGAACGTGTGCCCCGCGGCGGTCGAATGGTCGAAGCCGGTGGAAAATTGCTTGAAAAAGACGTGCATGTGCAGCGGCACGGGCTCCGCACCGAGATAGTAGGCCGTTTCGATCCATCCCACCGCGATCAGCAGGAACCATCCGAAAGCCAGGCTCATGTGCATATATCCCAGCACGGGATTGGTACGCCAGATACGGCGGTGCAACAGCGATTCGCCGATCACCTCGCCGAATGCGGCGACGCTGCGCCATGTGAAGATGCCTTTATATACCGTGCTTTTGTCCTCCCCGGGCAGCCGCACGAACCAACGCACATACTTATAGATAATGACCGTGAAAAGTACCGCGACCCCTATCGTAAACGGTATGACGAACGGTTTTTCAAAAAAATGTCCCATCGCTAATAATCGCTTAGTTCGCGTTTAATGAGCATCACCACCTCGCGGGTGTTGATCCCCCGCGGGCACTGCAGCCTGCATTTGCCGCACAGCATACATTTATTCATCTCCTCGTACGCCCCCTGGTATTCGCCCCGCCGCACCAGCGTGTGCACCTTCCGGAAGTTGAAATCCGTCAGGTTGCCCGCCGTGCACGTCGCCGTGCAACTCCCGCATGCAATGCACGCCTCCAGGAGCGGCATCGCCCGCACGATCCGCTCCGACGGGATCAGGTCGTTCTTGTCCATGTTGATGGCGCGGGGTTGGCTGATGGAGAATCCCCAATTGATCATAGCGTGGCGAGGTATTCGTATACTTTATGGGCGGCAGCGGATGCTTCGTTGAGGGTTTCGCCGATGTTTTTGGGGGCCGTGGCCGTGCCTGCATAGAAAATGGAGGGCGACCCGGAGGCGACGTTGCCGGCGAAAGAGTCGCGCGGATGGATGAATCCGCTGGGATATAGATCGATGAAAGGGTTTTGCGCGAAGCGGATGTTGCTCGGCGTGGAGGTCATGCCGACGACCAGGATGAGCATGTCGACGCTCATGCGCAGCGGGCGGCCGACGAGCGTATCCTCGGCTTTGATCTGGATGCGGTCGTCGATCGTGCGGCTGGCCTCGGAGATGCGCCCGCGGACGAAATGGATATTGTACTCGTGCTGCGCGCGGCGGTACATCTCCTCGTAGCCGGGACCGAACATGCGGATGTCCATGTAGAAATTATAAATTTCGGCGTCGGGGAACATCTCCTTGAGTTCGATGGCCTGTTTGACGCCGGTGATGCAGCACACGCGCGAGCAGTGGCGCTGGTTGACCTTCTCGTCGCGCGACCCCACGCAGTGCAGCAGGGCGATGCGCCTGGGGGCCTGTCCCGAGGCGGTCGCCACGAGGCCCTGGTTCATCATGCGCTCGATGTCGACCGTGGTGAAGACATTGGGGTAGATGCCGTAGCCGTATTCCTCCTTGATGCGGGCGTCGAACAGGTCGAAACCCGAGCATACCACCACGGCATCGGCCTGCAACGTACGGCCATCGGCCAGGGTGACGCTACGGTCGCCGATCCCGGCCACTTCCACGCCGGTGATGACCTCGGCGCCCGATGCGGCCACTTTGTCGCGCAGCGGGCCGAGCACTTCGCCCGCCGGGGTGAACGACGGAAAGAGCTTGTGCCAGTCGCGCAGCTTGCCGCCCAATTGCGTTTCGCGCTCGACGACGACGGGACATACGCCCATCGAAGCCAGGGTCACAGCGGTCTGCATACCTGCCATGCCGCCGCCTATGATGATCACTTTTTTATTCATAGCATGCTGATCTTATATAGATTATCACTTTCACCGGCTGTGGGGGCGCATCGAAGATGCGAGCCGCCGAAAATGGCGATTGCTGTCACAATCGCTTTTTTAAAGTATGCTGTGCGAGCAACAATTCACCACCGCCTCGCCCGGCTGGCCGATGTACTTGCCGTTCTTGCCGAGGTATTTGGCGGCCGGGTCGTACTTCACGCCCATCTTGTCCAGCAGCGGCTCGACGGCCACCTGGTGCATCTGCATCCCGAGTTCCCAGGGATCGTAACCCAGCACCAGGCCCGCCATCTCCTCGTAGGTCAGCACCGGGATGCCCTGGCCGTCCTGGCCGTAGGTGACGCCTTCCATCTGCGCCACGGTGTATTGCCAGCGGTCGAGGAACATCGGGCAGCCCGGGCAGTTCGACACGATGAAATCGGGCTTATAAGGGGCCATCGACTCGAATTTTTTCTGCGAATTGGCGATCGAATAGCCACGGTTGGCCTGTACGATGTAGTTGCGGAAGCCGAAGCCGCAGCAATGCCTGCGTTCCGGGTAGTCGATCACCTCGCCGCCCCACGCCTCGATCATCCCTGCCAGCACGTAGGGGAATTCCGCCCCGCCCACGCCCGACTTCGGGAACAGTTTGGCATAGTGGCAGCCTATATGCTCGACGCCCCTCAGCGGCCTGCCCGTATGGACGTTGACCAGCTTGTATTCGGCCTTCGCAGCGATCCGGTCGCGGTGGTGGAACACCACGTCCGACGTGTGGGCCAGGTTTTTCGGGATTTTAAAATCGCGCCCGGTGGCTTTGTATAGGTACTCGTGGGCCTTTTCCTCGAGTTCGGGGAAGTCGTGCCACAGCTCCAGCGCCTCGGAATAGACCCCGAACGAGGTGATGCACGAGGGGACGAAATTTTCGTAGCCCGCCTCGGTCATCAGCGAAAACTGGCGCGCCACGA
>JAVBNK010000095.1:0-4472 GCA_031551595.1 Rikenellaceae bacterium
ATCTTCTTCGTCGAGGGCGACTCGGCAGGCGGTACGGCCAAGCAGGGCCGCAACCGGATGTTCCAGGCCATCCTGCCGCTTCGGGGAAAGATCCTGAACGTGGAGAAGGCGATGGAGCACAAGATTTTCGACAACGAGGAGATCAAGAATATCTACACGGCGCTGGGCGTGTCGGTCGGCACGGAGGAGGACAGCAAGGCGTTGAACCTGGCGAAACTGCGCTATAATAAGATCATCATCATGACCGATGCCGACGTGGACGGAAGCCACATCGCCACGCTGATGATGACGTTCTTCTTCCGCTACATGCAGCCGCTGATCCAGAACGGCCACCTGTATATCGCCACCCCGCCGCTCTACCTGGTGCGCAAGGGCAAGAACGAGCGCTATTGCTGGAATGAGGACCAGCGCGACGGAGCGATCCGGGAATTCGGTTCGAAAGGTATTCATGTGCAGCGTTATAAGGGTCTTGGCGAGATGAATGCCGAGCAGCTGTGGGACACCACGATGAACCCCGACTCGCGTATCCTGCGCCAGATCACGATCGAGAGTGCGGCCGAGGCCGACCGGATTTTTTCGATGCTGATGGGGGATGAGGTCCCGCCGCGCCGCGAGTTCATCGAGAAACACGCAAAGTACGCGAATATAGACGCTTAAGCTCCGCCCTGCGGAGATCTACGGCCTGAACCCCCTCCGGACCCAGGCCGTAATGCCGCTGCCGGCGCTTCCCCCTCGGGAGAATTCGCGACTCGGGTCCTGGCCTTGCACAAGCCAGGCCGCGGCCACTCCCGGAGAAGGGCCGAAATCGGGCGTTTCCAGTGTCGAAACCGCCTTTCGCTGGCTGTGGGTTGACGGCCGTCCGGCGATAACCTGCTCCGCGAAGATGTAAGTCACGAGGACCCTGCGTAAGGAGCGGAGTTTCCGCCGGGCTAATGGACTGCAGGCCGCCGGCAAGCCTTCTTCTTGACGGGCAACGGATAAGGGGGAGGCTTCGATCCTTGAGAACGGCTTCCAAAGAAGCCGTTCACGTGAAGTTCGGATAATGTTTCACGGTAACGGCCCGGTAATAAAACGACAATGCAGATTTTTTACCCTGAGTTCACGTTAAGTATATGAAAAAGATCGATCCCCGCCGCATAGAGGGCAATTTCATCGAGATGATCGGCCGCGGGTGGATGCTGGTGACGGCGGGCCGCGAGGGAGATTTCAATACGATGACCGCCAGTTGGGGCGGGGTAGGCGAGTTGTGGAACCGTCCGGTGGCGTTTGTGTTCGTGCGTCCGCAGCGCTATACCTATGAATTTACGGAGCGGGAAGAGATGCTGACGCTGTCGTTCTTCGGCGGGGAGGAGTACCGTGAGGCGTTGCAGGTATGCGGGACGCGCTCGGGACGCGACGGCGACAAGGTGGCCGAGGCCGGGTTGACGCCCATGGCTACGCCGGGGGGCAATGTGACCTTCGCCGAGGCCCGCCTGACGCTGGAATGCCGCAAACTGTACGTCGATGACCTGAGGGAAGGGGCATTCATCGACCGCGGGATCCCTGCGACGGTCTACCCCGGGGCCGATTTCCACCGGATGTATGTCGTGGAGATCGTGGCGGCGTACATTTCGCAGGAATAGTGCGGCGGGCATACCCATGGGAAAGCCGCAGGGGCAACTCCCTGCGGCTTCCATTTTGCCCGCTACGGGCAGCGGGTGCCGCCCGGCTGCGGTCCGACGCCCGGAAGGTTGGCGGCCCGGCTCCCATCAGGTCCGGTAAGTGATCCCGCTTCCGAAGACGGGAGTATTTACGGGTCGTCCTTCGGTCCGCGCGGTTCCTCGGGAGGGCACGGGCGAAAAGTCATATCGGAAATTATACGGATTCCCATTTTGTCTTCCGGCGAACTGCCGCCGGGATGCGTCGCCGTTAGTGTGGTCACGCCCTGGGGCTTTACCCTGTTTTATATCCCGCGGTTGCGGGAGGCGTGCCGGAGGCGCGGGCCGCGGAATGTTGCCATTCCGGAGGAATTGAGAAAAACCAATCCATGCGGCATCAATTCTTGTTTTTCGCGCGAATATTCCTGTTTTTGTAACGGCTTATCACGCTATACTAAACTATGGATTCTCAAACATCCTCCGGGGGGATTTGTGCCCCCGACAGGGAGGGTGTGCGAGCATTACACCGTTAGTATGCCGTGATAAGTTATTAACAGCCGGGGGCCTTTTTTATGCTCCATCCGACGACTAATCCCGGCATCGGCATTCTGTTTTTACATCCCGCAGTTGCGGGAGGGGGGCGGGCCGCGGGACGTTGCCATTGCGGAGGAATTGCGAAATTCATTTCACATGGCGTTGTCTTTTGTTTTTCCGGCGAATAGTTGCTACATTTGCGCGGTTACTAAGCCGTAGATACGAATTACGCCATCGGGAATTGAGGGAAAGCCCTCGGTTTCTCGATGCGCGTGCGTATTGACATACGGCTTAGTAACCTGTATGAAAAAGCCGGGGGCCTTTTTTACTCCCATACCCAACGACTAACCCCGGCATCTGTTTGAGAGCCAGCTTATTATTTGTGTGTTTGCTGTTGTGCGCCACCGCGCGGGCCCAGCAGGAGTATCCGGAGGACGATCCGCTTTCCGGGCAGGTTCCCGTAACCGACGGAATGCCCCTGGAGAGCGATCCCGAGCTGTTCCTGCTGCCGCTGGAGGCTTCGCGCGATGTGTTTTCCCGTTTTTCGCAATTCAATTTTTCGGCGGTCCGCTATTCGCGTCGCGGTTTGGGTACGGCGGCGCAACGGTTTTTCATCGACCGGCTCGACCTGACGCAACTTCCCGGCGGCGATGTGAATTATGCGCTTGCCGGGGCATTGCGCTACACGCCCCTGCAGGCCGCCTATGGCAAAGGCATGGAGTGGGCCGGCGGCAGCCTGCGCTATAGCGCAGGCCTGTCCCGTGTGGCAACCGGGGGCCGGGTGTCGCTGTCCGCCTCCGACCGCACGGCGCGCGCGGGACTGAGGGCTTCCTGGTCGGGCGCGTTGCGCGACAGTACGATGCTCTCCTTCGGCGTGTCGAGGCGGTGGGGGCGCGATCCCTATGTGGGCGGGCTGTTCCTGGACGAAACCATGGTTTCGGCGGCCGTGGGCAGGCGTACCCGCTACGGCGAAGTGACCCTGCTGGCGGTAGTGCCCTTTTCTGAGCGCCCGGCGCGTACGGCGGCTACGCAGGAGGCTTTCGAATTGACGGGCGACCCGCTTTACAACCCTTCGTGGGGGCTCTGCGACGGCCGTGAACGCAGTGCGCGGGTGCGCAAAAGCGTCCTGCCGACGGTCGTGGCGACCTGGTCGTATGGTGTGCTGCATGGGGCGGTGTCGTGCACGGCGGGCCGCACGGGTTACAGCGGACTGGCCTGGTTTGAAAGCCGGAACCCGCTGCCGGATTATTACCGCTCGATGCCTTCGGCGATCGCCGACCGCACGCTCTCGGACGAGGTGGCGGGGCTGTGGCGTTCGGGCGACCGCCGGGTGACACAGGTCGATTGGGACGAGATGGTGCGCCAAAACCTGGTAGGGGACGGCCGTACGGTATATATGGTGGCCGACGATGCGCGCAGGGTGACCGACCTGCAGGCGGTGGCGGGTGTTACGTTGCGTCCTGCGGCGAGGTTCACGATCGACGGCGGTATCCGTTTGCGGTCGGGACGGGAACGCAATTCCGGCCGCGCGTCCGATCTGTTGGGCTCGGAATATTTCGCCGATGTGGACCGCTATAATGAAATGTCGCTCAATGATGTGCGTAATCCGGACCGGATTGTGCGCGAGGGCGGTGAATTCGGTTATAACTACCGTGCCGTCCGCAGCGAAACCGGGGTGTACGGCGCGCTGGACTACGGCGACCGCCGCCTGACGGTGTGCGCGGCGCTGGATATTTCGAGGGTGACGCTCCTTCGCGAGGGACTGTATGAGAAGCAGTCCTGTCCGGACGGGACATCTTACGGCCGCTCGAAGAAGTATCCTTTCACGGCTTACGCCGCCCGGCTGACCGCAGGCTATGCCCCCGGGCCGCAGCATTGGGTCGGGGCCGGGGTTTCCGCCGGAGGCGTACCTCCCGCGTTGGCCGACCTGTTCCTTTCGCCGCGTTACAGCAACGGGGCCGTGAGCCTGCCCGATGCCATGCAGGTCGCCGCCGCCGAAGCGAGCTATGTTTTTACCGCGTGGCCGCTGAAAGCGAAGCTCTCCGGATTTTATGTGCACACCTCGCGCGAAACCGACGTCCGGCGCTATTATGACGATATCTCCTCGACCTATGCCGACATGGTGATGAGCGATGTCGAAAAGGAGTATTACGGCGTGGAACTGGGTGCGGAGGTCGTGTTGTCGCCCCGCCTGACGCTCTGCGGGGCCTTTTCGGCGGCATCCTATCGCTATCCGGCCGACCCGCGCATAGACCTTTATTCCGATGCGGACGGCTCGGCCCTCCTCCCGGACGGGCGTTC
>JAVBNK010000202.1:0-38245 GCA_031551595.1 Rikenellaceae bacterium
GACCAGCGAAATGACCACGTCGGTCGCCGAGTCGATCCCGTCGCCGAGCACCGCCAGCGACCCTGCGAAAAGACCGACCACGATCTTGGCCAGCGAAAGCACTGCATTTCCGGCCACGCTGACCCATGAGGCCCGGACGATGATCTTTTCTTTATTTTTTGCACTCATAATCCTGCAAAGGTAACACGTTTTTTTTGGAGATTCCCCGGTAATTTCTAATTTTGCGTTACCAATTGAGGGATAATGCTTTAAATGAGCGCATACCGCTACATCATATTCGATATGGACGGCACGCTGGTCGATTCGGCCCACGGCGTGACCAAGGCCGTAGCCTACGCCCTGAGGCACTTCGGGATCGAAGTGTCTGACCTGGCGCAGCTCAACGGGTTCGTCGGGCTGCCCATCAAGGACGCCTTCATGGAGTATTACGGCTTTCCGGAAGATAAGGCTGTGGCCGCGCTCTCGAAATACCGCGAGAAATTCACCGTCGAAGGGTTGAACGACAACCGCCCTTTCCCCGGGATCCGGGAATTACTGGCCCGTCTCAAGTCGCAGGGTTACGAATTGCTGGTCGCCACCTGCAAACCCGAGCCTTTCGCCCGCATCATCCTCGACCGTCACCGGCTATCAGAATATTTCATGATGATCGGCGGGGCCGAATTCGCCTCGGGCCGCCAACGCAAGGACGACGTGCTGCGTTACGTGCTCCACAAGCGCGGCATTACCGATCCGGCACGCGCCGTGGTCGTCGGCGACCGCAAATATGACGTATGGGCGGCGGCAGACCTCGGCGTGGATTTCATCGGCGTCCTCTGGGGCTACGGCAGCCGCGAAGAACTCACCGGCGCCGGCGCTTCCCAACTCGCCCCCTCTGTCGCCGGACTGGCCTCCCTGCTGACCGGGGAATAAACCATCGTTATCCATAGAGTCTTCATCTGCGCCTTCTTGTAAGAGCCGACGCTGCGGAGCGAGCGCAAAGGCCGCTTGCAGCCCCTGCCGTGCCGCGAGGAGGAAAACGAACGCAATGCGTTCGTTGACAGGGATGTCCCAAAAATTTCTATGGATACTGCGTACCCGACGGTTTACCTTGCGGTGACTTAGAGTTTGTCTAAATTTTATTCATATAAAAGATTATGAGTCAATTTTTTGATGATTTTTCTCGCCCGCCGAGGGAGGCGTGGCGGTGTCCCACAGCGAGTGAGGCGGGTGTGGAAAGCGCAAAAAAGGCCATAAGATTTTGTGGGAATAAATTTTAGACAAAATCTTATTACACCAGGACAGGGAGAGGGGCTTGCGCCCCTCTCCCTCATTCAATGTAGTGGGTAATACAGAATAACTATCGGAAAACGGGGTTTAGCTTCGCCGAACTCATCCGCCACGATGTGGCGGCTTCGGTCTCAATCAAGTTTTTGATGCAACTTTATCCAAAAACTTACAAAATAAAGATTGTATAAACAAAGCCACGGCTTAATGTTCCGTACGGCGGACGATGTCGGCGCCGAGGGCACGCAGGCGGGCATCGATATTCTGGTAGCCGCGGTCGATCTGCTCGACGTTCTGGATGACGCTGCGCCCTTCGGCCGAGAGGGCCGCGATCAGCAACGCCACACCGGCGCGGATATCGGGCGACGACATGCGCGTGGGACGCAGCCCGATCTGGTGGTCGTGGCCGATGACCGTGGCGCGGTGGGGGTCGCAAAGGATGATCTGCGCACCCATGTCGATCAGCTTATCGACGAAGAACAGGCGGCTCTCGAACATCTTCTGATGGATCAGCACCGAGCCTTTGGCCTGGGTGGCCACCACGAGGAACACCGACAGCAGGTCGGGCGTCAGGCCGGGCCAGGTAGCGTCGGCGATGGTCATGATCGAGCCGTCCAGGAAGCTGTCGATCTGGTAATGGTCCTGCTGGGGGATGTAGATATCGTCGCCGCGCTGCTCGAACCGGATGCCCATGCGGGCGAACTGCGCAGGGATGATGCCCAGGTTGTCGAACGACACGTCCTTGATGGTCAGCTCGGAGCGGGTCATGGCGGCCATGCCGATGAAGCTCCCCACCTCGATCATATCGGGCAGCATCGCGTGCTCGGTCCCGCCGAGGGCCTCCACCCCGTCGATGGTCAGCAGGTTCGAAGCGATGCCAG
The DNA here is from genome assembly GCA_031551595.1 of Rikenellaceae bacterium. GTDB lineage: Bacteria > Bacteroidota > Bacteroidia > Bacteroidales > Rikenellaceae > JAVBOW01. The sequence continues at coordinate 2,145 of JAVBNK010000202.1, forward strand.
AGATGCGTGCGCCCATGCGATTGAGCATCTTGCAGAGCTGTTGCAGGTAGGGCTCGCAGGCGGCGTTATAGATCGTCGTGCGGCCGGGCGTCAACACGGCGGCCATCACGATGTTGGCCGTACCGGTCACCGAAGCCTCGTCCAGCAGCATGTAGCAGCCCTTCATATCCTTACCCCGGACAGTAAAAAATGCGTCGTCACGGTCGAAATCGAACGTAGCGCCCAATTTCTGGAAGCCGATGAAATGGGTGTCCAGACGGCGGCGTCCGATCTTGTCGCCGCCGGGCTTGGGCATGTAGCCCACCCCGAAACGCGCCAGCATCGGGCCCATCACCATCACCGAGCCGCGCAGGCGCGAGGCCCGCTTGCGGTAGTCCTCCGTGCGCATATAGTCCGGATCGACATCCGAGGCGGTGAACGCATAGGTATCGTCACTCAATTTTTCCACCTTCACGCCCATGTGCCCCAACAATTCGATCAGTTGCAGCACATCAACGATATTGGGCACATTGCGCACCACCACCCGTTCGGGCGTAAGCAGCACGGCGCAAAGGATTTGCAACGCTTCGTTCTTGGCCCCCTGCGGGGTGATCTCGCCGCGGAGGGGCTTGCCGCCGCACACTTCGAATATTTCCATGGGTTATTTAACGTGAGTTATAGACAAGGTTATTCTCCAATGTATTTAAGGTAAACTTCGGATAAGGAATCCGGGTAAAGTTACCGTAATTTATATTGTTATTTCAGGGTTTCTTATCCGGAACCCCTGTTAACGGCTTCCGGGAAGCCGCTTCAATATTGACATCCCCGCCCCTACCCTCTCCGGGGGAGGGTTTTGCAAACGGACTTACAGTCCATTTCCCTGATGGGTTGTGAGTTTTTTATGCAAAACTCTCGTTATTTAGGTTTCTTCACTTTAGCTTTTGGGGTCAGGACACGCAGCGCACCGGCCTTGCAGGTTATTTCGAGCGGGAATTCCGGCCCTGCCTGGCCGTCGACATCGGTCGGTTCGGGGCGCCGGGTTTCGGCCGCCAGGTGCGAGCAGCGGATGTGGATGACCCCCGGCGGATAGGGGCCGCTCCGGTGCGAAAAGTAGTGGAAAATGGTCCGCAGCGTTTCGGCCGGGTTGTCGCCCTTGACGATCAGCACGTCCAGCAGCCCGTCGTCCACCGACGAGAGGTAGGCGATCGGCAGTTTGCCCGCCGTGCGTCCGTTGAATACGAAGAAAATGAGCGATGTACCCTCGTAATCGCCTCCGTCCGAGGTCAGTCGCAGGTGCATCCGCCGGAACTTCGGCAACTCGCCGATTCCGCCCACATAGTAGGCCAGTTTGCCGAACGTGTTTTTGAAGATGGTGGGGGTGCGTTGCGACACGTCGGTGAAAAGGCCGCAGCTGAACACGTTGACGAACCACCGGCCGTTGACCATCCCCAGGTCGATCTGCCGTACCTGGCCCGCCAGCAACCGTTCGCACGCCTTCACCGGATCGGACGGCAGCCCGAACAGCGAGGCGAAATCATTGGCCGTGCCCGCGGGGACGATCCCCACCGGGATGTCGATCCCGTGCCGTTTGAGCAGGTTGACCACATAGTTGACCGTGCCGTCGCCGCCCGCCACGAGCAGGTGGCTGTACGTGGCGTCCAGTTGCGAAACGATGTCCTGCTCCTGGCCCGGAGAAAAGGCCATGCGGTAGGGCACCAGCGTATAACCGTACTTCTGGTGCAGGGCGATCAGCTCGTCCAGCACCGCGGGGATCGTACTCTCGCCTGAAACGGGGTTATACAGGAACCTTACCTTTTTCATTCCACGAGGTATTTCTTCAGCACCGGCGACACATAGGTTTCCATCGTGCCGTCCTCGCCGGCATAGATCAGTATGGCGCCGACCGAAGGCACGGCATCGAGGAGTCTCATCGCACCTTCCAGCCCGCTCGCCATCAGCGCCGTGCCCATGGCGTCGGCCAGGGCGCAGTTCGGGGCCACCACCGTAGCCGACAGCACGTTGCCCGGGGTGCTGGCGCCCGTCACGGGGTTGATCGTATGGACGATCTTGTGACCCTGGTCGTCGTAGCGGAAGTTGCGGTAATTGCCCGAGGTGGCCACGCCGCAGTCGGTCACCGAAAGCATCGTCTGGGTTTCGGCGCCGGGCAGAAAATTGCCTTCCACAGGTTTATCGACCCCGATAAGCCACGGTTTACCCGATTTATTCATCCCTTTGACGACGATCTCGCCCCCGATCTCCACCAGGTAGCGCGTCACGCCGCGGCTTTCGATCAGTTGGCCCACCAGGTCGGCCGAGTAGCCTTTGGCGATCGAATTCAGGTCGAGCTGCACGCGGGGATCGCTCTTGGCCAGCCGGCCGTTTTCCAGGCGGATCTTCTCGTAGCCCACAAATTCGAGCAACGAGTCGATATTAGGCACGCTGTCGCCCTCGCGGGCGGCAAAGCCCCACGCTTCGACCAGCGGCTTGACCGTAATGTCGTACAGCCCGCCCGAGGCCCGGCTCACCTCATGCGCGGTTGTGATGCAGTAGGCGATATAATTGTCCGGCACATCGGTTTCATTGCGGTTCAGGCGGCTCAGGCGCGAATCGGGATTGAAGATCGACATCGAGTTGTCGATCGCCGTGAACAGCGAATCGATCTGCCGCTGGAGGCGTACCGTGTCCCCGCCGATCATCACGATGCGGTAGTAAGTCCCCTGGGTGAACCCTTCGAGGGTGGTCACCTGCGTTTCGCCGCGGTTGGAAGCGCCGCAGGCCGCCGCAAACAGGGCGATCAGGACAAGCGATATATATTTTTTCATTCGATATTGATTTGGTCCTGTGCAAAAGTAATGCTTTTTACGGTATTTCGGCCCTGCCCCGCAAGGCCGACCTTCTACCTCCCCTCGGGTTATGTGCCGGCGCGATTTCACGCCTTGCGGCAGTAGAGGACGCCGCCTTCGTCGCGCACCACCTCCACCGGTGCGCCTTTTTCAATAAACATGCCGTCCTCGGCCGTGGCTTCGTAGTACGCGCCGTCGATCTCCACCCGTCCCGCCGGGCGCAAAACCGCCGTCACGGTTCCCCGCCGGCCTTCGAGCCCGCGCCCGGCCTGGCGCGACACATACCCCGCGTCCGTGGTCATCGCCGTGGAAAGCACCACTTTGCGCTGCAGTTGCGACTCGCCCCTGAGGAACCTGGGCCCCAGCCAGAAGCAAAGCACAAGCCCCACGGCCATGCTGGTAAAGACCACCAGCAGCGGACGTAATATATATCCGACCGAAAGTTCCCCGGTGGGAATGTACCGGAACAGCGACAGGTCGATCATGGCGAAAGCCAGTCCGGCCACCATGGCGATGACGCCCAGGATACCCAGCAGCCCGAACCCGGGAGTGACGAATATTTCCAGGATCAATAGGATGATTCCGACTACGAAAAGCGCGATCTCCCAATTGGCGGCCAGCCCCTCGACGTAGAGCGGGGCGAAATAGAGCAGTGCGGCCGTGACCGCCACGATCAGCGGAAATCCGATGCCGGGGCTTTGCAGTTCGAAATAGATGCCGCCCATCATCAGCATGATCAGCACGCCCTGGAACACGGGATTCATCAGGAACCCCAGCAGGCTGTCCATGAACGTGGAGCGGTATTCCACCACTTCGTAATCCGACAGTCCGGCCTTGGCCAGCACCGCTTCGACCGACGGGGCCGTACCCTCGCTGAAATGCCATTCCAGGGCCTCGCGCGCGGTCAGCGTGACCACCTGCGCCGAGTCCGACAGCCCGGGGACGACCATCTGGGGATCGACCATCGCCTCGGCTACCAGCGGGTCGCGCCGCCAGCGCCAGGTGGTGTCCGTACCCCGGATGCGGTCGACGACCTTGCCGTGGGATTCGGCCGTGGCGCGCATCATCGAACGCATGAAACTCTGGTATTTGTCCGGCACAGGCATGCCGTCCTGGCCCACGACGGTCGCCGCGCCGATGCTCGCCCCCTCGCGCATGTAGACCGAGTCGGCCGCGATGGCGATCAACGCCCCGGCGCTGGCCGCCTGGTTGTTGATATAGACGATCACCGGACGGGGGTAATTCAGGATCGCAGTGCGGATCGAGTCGGCCGCATCCAGCAGCCCCCCGTAGGTATTCATCTCGATCAGCACATAGTCGGCCTTCTGGTCCGTGGCTTCGCGCAGGCATTTTTCGGCCAGCCTCGCGGTCGAGCGCATGATGTCCTCGCGGATGCGGAACATATAGACCTTTCCCTGGGTTTCGGCCGCCGCCTGCGTGCACGCCAGCCCCAGCAGCAACCCGAACAGTACCTTTTTCATATCCGTTTCTTTTCGATGCACAAATATAGCAAACTATCCCTATATTCCCGGGATATCCGGACGGCCCGACGAAAAAAATAGCTACCTTTGCAGCGTATGTAACCGCCACTCTATGTCAACAGATTCGAAATACGCGCGCCGCGGGGTGTCGTTCGCCAAGGAGGACGTACACGCCGCCATCAAAAATATCGACAAAGGGCTCTATCCCACCGCCTTCTGCAAGGTGATCCCCGACATCCTGGCGGGCGACCCGGATTGGGCGGTAGTGATGCACGCCGACGGCGCGGGGACCAAATCGTCGCTCGCCTACGCCTATTGGAAGGCCACGGGCGACGCCTCGGTGTGGCGCGGCATCGCCCAGGACGCCGTGGTGATGAACACCGACGACCTGCTCTGCGTGGGCGTGACGGACAACGTGCTGCTCTCCTCGACCATCGGGCGCAACAAACGCCTCATCCCCCGCGAGGTGATCGCCGAGATCATCAATGGTACCGAGGAATTTTTGCAGGCCATGCGCGACCAGGGTTTCGGCATCTGGTCCACGGGCGGCGAAACGGCCGACGTGGGCGACCTGGTACGCACGGTGATCGTGGACAGCACCGTCACCGCACGCCTGCGACGCAGCGACGTGGTGGTCAACGATATCCGGCCCGGAAGCGTCGTCGTCGGCCTCAGTTCGTCGGGTAAAGCTGCGTACGAAACCGAATACAACGGGGGCATGGGCAGCAACGGCCTCACCTCGGCACGCCACGACGTGTTCAGCAAGGCCGTGGCTGCCGCATTCCCCGAAACCTATGACGACGGATTGCCCGAAGACGTGACCTACACCGGCGGATGTTCGCTCACCGATCCCGTCGAAGCCAACGGCTTCACCACCACCATGGGCAAACTCGTGCTCTCGCCCACGCGCACCTACGCCCCGGTGATCACCCGTGTGCTGGCGCACTGCCGTCCCGCGATCCGCGGCATGGTGCATTGCAGCGGCGGCGGGCAGACCAAAGTGCTCCATTTCATGCACTCCGGGCACGTCGTCAAGGATAACCTGTTCGATCCGCCGAAACTCTTCCAGATCATCGGGGAACAAAGCGGCACGCCGATGCAGGAAATGTTCGCCGTGTTCAACATGGGCCACCGCATGGAACTCTACGTGGACCCGGCCGCCGCGGACGACATTGTCGCCATCTCGCGCAGCCTGGGCGTCGACGCCCGCATCGTGGGCCGCGTCGAGCCCTCCGACACCCCCAAGGTCACCATCCGCCACGCCGCCCGGGAATACCTCTATACGAAATAACAGGTTTATTGCAGGGTAACTATCGGAAAACTGTACTTCGCTGAACTCATCCGCCACGATGTGGCGGCTTCGGTTTCAATCAAGTTTTGATGCAACAAAAAAAGTTGCAAAGCAAGAATAAGGCACGGACAACCCTTTTATTTTCGTTTAGGGTTGCGGGGGAACCAGCCTTTTTGGACACGTTTACGTTGTTCGAAGACTTCGAGGATGCTCCAGAAGGAGGAAAATGCGACGACTCCGGCGATGATGGACACGTAGCCGGACGCGGCGAGCGACCATGCACAGGCGGCGACGCCGAGCGCGAGGAAAGCCCACCACGAGCGTACGCCGAAGTAATACTCGGCTTTGATGACCAGGGGGTGGAATAGCCCGATGGTCAGGAAGGTGAGCGCTCCGACGGCCAGTCCCCACAGGTTGTATTGCTCCATGAATCCCATCATACTATCTTTCTTTCGAGTGATCCCGGCCCCGACGAGGCAAGGCGTCAGCCCGCAGCCCCCGGCGTGCAGGATCGGGTTTTGAGGCGAAACCACCTGCTGAACCATGCGTGGGGCGGTTCGCCAATCTCCCGGGCACGGGGAGTCATCCTCCGGTGGCCGCGGCCCGAAAATTATGGTAATTTTATTTTAAGGGTTACGCCGATCTGCATCGGGTCGCCTCTCTGTGCAAATATTCTGCCGTTTATGCTGTTGTTGAAGCTGAACAGTTTATAGTCGGTGCCGGTGACGTTGCGCGCCCACAGCGAGAGGGTGAATGCACCCTTTTCCACGTCGGCGCTGCCGCCCAGCAGGCTGTAGTAACGTTGCCGGGCGTCGTTGGCTTCGTTAAAGTAGATTTTCCCGGCGCCCTGGTACTGCACGCCCAGGGTGATGCGGTCGACCCATGTGAAGTTCGTTTCGAAGGCCTTCCATACCCCCGCGGATACGGTGTGGCGCGGCACGAAGGGGACGAATTTGCCACTGTAATCCATCAGTGTGTCTTTTAGGACGCCATCGATCTCGATGCGTGCCCAGTCGCTGTACTCCTTGAATTCAGAGCTGGTGAAGCCGTAGCCGGCCTGCAGGGTCCAGTTGCCGAAACGGCCTGCGAGCGAAGCCTCGGCGCCGCAGCTGCGCGACCGGGCGGCGTTGCGCATGACGCGTCCCAGGCCGCTCAGGACGAGTTGGGTGACCTGCTGGTTGCGGCTGTCGATGTAGAAGGTCGCCAGATCGGCCTGCAACCGCCCGCGCAGCATCTCCACACGCGCTCCCAATTCGTAATTCCAGCTGTACTCCGGTTTATAGTAGATCTGGGGCCGTCGTTTTATGGTGTCTTCGTGGGAGGTCATGGTACGGTCGGCCATGGCGGCGGTCCGGAGGCTGTCGCTGACCAGGTCGGAAAAGAGCTGGATGTTGTAGCCCCCGGAGCGGTATCCCCGTGCGGCCGAGAGGTAAATGCGGTTGTTGCCGCGCAGCTGCCAGTTCACGGTGAACTTGGGCGAGAACTGCCAGTAGGATCGTTCCTCGCCACCCTCCAGCAGGATGCTTTGCGTGTAATCGCGCGTAACCGGCGGGATCTGCGTGACGGCCCGAAGGGGCAGGGAAGTCCCGGTACGGTGTTCGACCGACGTTTGTTCGTAGTCGGCCCTCAGCCCGGCGGTGGCGGTCACACGGCCGCCGATGCGCACGCTCGACTGGTGGAACGCGGCCACACCCCACGAAGGGGTGTCGTAAGTGCCGTCGGTAATGCAGTCGTCCGTGACGCTCATCTTCGGCACATACGGCAACGAAGGCATCCCGGCGAACAGATCGTTGAAAAAGGCGCTTTTGAGGGTGACCGGAGCCTGGGTCGAGAGTTTTTTATGGAATCCGAACACCCCCGTGACCCATTGGTAGCGGCGTGCCGCGTTGTCCGACCTGGCGACGATCTCCTGGGTGAAGGCGTGCTGCGCCTGGGTTTGCCGCAGGGCGAAAAGGTCTTCCGGGGTAAAATCCTGATCGAGGCGCATGTCGTCGTCGAAATATTGGTAGGACGAGGTCCCGGCCAGGGTGAACCCGTGTCCGGCGTAGCGCCAGTATGCGCTCGCCACGGCCATGGTGCGGTCGTAGCCCGCCTCGCCATTGTAGTCCGGGTCGGCGACCGATCCGTCGGCATTCACCAGTCCGTAGGGATAGCCCTGCTGGTTGCTCTGCTCGGCGGCGGCCGACAGGCTCAGCATCCAGCGCCGGCCCAATTCCCAGTCCGCCCTCAGGCGTGCCCCGGCCGATTCGGTGGCGTCGGCCGCCGAACCGTCGTAGCGGTTGGTGAAAAAGCCGTCGCTGCGCCGGTAGTTCACCCCCAGCGAGAAGCCCGAACGTTTCCCGAGCGCCCCCGAGTGCAGGATGCCTGCGGCAGCCGTATTGGCGTTGCCGTAGGAGAGCATGGCGGAGGTGCCCTTGCTGTAAACGGGCGACGGGGTGAAGATGTTGATGATGCCGCCCATGGCGTTGCGCCCGTAGAGCGTGCCCTGGGGCCCGCGCAGCACCTCGATGCGCCCCAGGCCGTAGAGGTCGAAGTTGTACATGCTTTTGTCGAGCATCGGGATGTTGTCGACGTAAAGGCCGACGGCCGGGTCGTTCATGCGCGATCCCACGCCGCGGATATAAATCGCCGAGGTGAGTTTCGACCCGTAGGCGGGCATGTAGAAGTTAGGCGCCAGGCCGGTGAGGCGCGTCGGGCTGTCGATCCCGTTGCGCTCGATGGCTGCCGGGGAGAACACCGACGCCGAGGCCGGGATCTCGCGGACGGGTTCCTTGTAGGAGTAGATCTCGATCTGTGGGATATCGACGCCTTTGAGGGTGTCGACCAGATGGTATTTCTGTGCGTTTGCCGTGGTTGCAAGCAGCAGCATGGCTGCCGTTATGGTGTGTTTCATTCTGAGGACCTGTTTTTTCGATGCGCAAGTGCCGCCCGGCACCCGGCAATTTTACTTTGCGCGGACAAAGGTAGCAAAAGAATGCGCATACGGGTAGCCTGCGCGTGAAAAAAGCCGCCCGGTGTGGGTGGCTTCCGACCGATGCCGCGGCATGGTTTATTGTCGCTCGTTGTTGGGGATGCAGAGCTTGCCGTTGATGACCGCCTTTTTGGCGATGGACACCATCGCGGCGTGGATATCGCCGTTGATAACCGCATTCTTGCGGATATTGAGCAGCTCGCTCACCTTGATGTCGCCGTTGACGGTGCCGTCGATCTCGGCGTTGCAGGCCTCGATCGAGCCGTTGACCACCCCTTTTTCATGGCGGATGGTTTCGGCGGCGGCGACGTTGCCGGTGATCTTCGCGCCGTAGAGGTAGACCCGTTTGCCCGAGATGTTGCCGATCACCTGGTTCGTTACGTCGATATTTCCGCGGCAGGTGACATCGCCGTTGACCACGCCGTAGATTTTCAGGTTCGATCCGCAGCGCAACGCCCCGTCGATATAAATATCCTTGGTGATGATGCCTTCGTATTGCGCGGGCGTCACCTCTTCGTCCGTGGCGGCTTTCGTATCCTGCGCCGCCGCAGTCCTTGCGGTGATGTACGAGGATATCGCAGCGAATTTCGAGGCCAGCCACTGGCAACTGTCTTTCAGGACATTGTGCCTGTTTAGTGCGTTTTTGATCGTGATCATATTGTATATGTATTTGATTTATATAAATTTAACGCCAGCCGGAAGCCCCCCGGCACGGACAGGATGACGATGCGTTCCCCGTATGTTTCAGAGTGTAAATGTATTGAAAAAATAAATAAATATCAAGGAAAAGCCGATAAATCGTGAATATTATATGGCATCGCAAGGACCCGGCCGTGCTGTCCGGAATGTAAAAAAGGACAGCCCGTGACGGGTTGTCCTTGCATTCCGGGGCCGGATGCCGGGGGGGGGGGGGTACGGTCACATGAATGTAAACCGGTTTTTGAGCAGTTGGACGAGCTGCTGTTTGAGGTTGCCCGCATTGACCGGTTTGGCGATGTAGGCGTCGAATCCGCTTTCGAGGATGTGCTTTTCGTCTTCGGCGTAGGCGAAGGCCGTCACGGCCATGATGGGTACCGTGGGCGACAGTCCGCGGATGATCTTCGTGGTTTCGTAGCCGTCCATTTCGGGCATGTCGATATCCATGATCACGATATGCGGGTTGTGTGCGGAGAACAGTTCCACGGCCTCGACGCCGTTCCAGGCGTGCAGGACGTGGTAGTTTTCGCGCAGGATCGATTCGAACAGGCGGAAGTTGCTCTCGTTGTCCTCGGCCACCAGCACGGTCATCTTATCGTCGCCCATGCCGGGGATACAGGTTTTTTCGGATTCGCGCCGCTCTTCGTTGCGCACGGCGGGATGATAAGGCAGGGTAAACCAAAACGTCGACCCTTCGCCCTCTTTCGACTCGACGCCGATCTCGCCTCCGAGCCCCTCGACGATGCTGCGGCAGATGGCCAGCCCCAGGCCTGTGCCCTGCGCAAAGTTATTGAGTTTCACGAAACGGCCGAACACGCTGTCCAGTTTAGACTCGGGAATACCTGCGCCGGTGTCTTTGACGTAGCAATAAAGTTGTCCGTCCCGCAGCCGGTAGCCGAAATCGATGCTGCCCTGCGAGGTGAACTTGATGGCGTTGTTCAGCAGGTTGATCACCACTTGGCACAGGCGGTTTTTGTCGCTGTGGATGTAGCAGTCGGGCATTTCGGCCGCATAGAGGATCTCCACTTCGGGGAATATCCTGCGTGCCCGGGCCGAGGTTTCCATTTCGCGGAAGGCCGCATTCAGGTCGAAATCCGAATAGTTGTATTCGAGCGTCCCTGCCTCGATCTTCGACAGGTCGAGGATATCGCCGATCAGTTGCAGCAGAAGGGCGTTGTTGTTCTCGATGATGCTTATGTATTCGTCGCGTTCCTCGGGGGATTCCGCCGAGGCGAGCACTTCCGAGAACCCCACGATGGCATTGAGCGGAGTGCGTATCTCGTGGCTCATGTTGGCCAGGAAGGCCGATTTGAGGCGGTTGGCTTCTTCGGCCTGCATCCGCGAGTCGATCAGGTCCTGCTCCATGGCCTTGCGTTTGGTGATCACCAGCGACGAGCCGACCAGCGATGTGGCCCGTCCGTCCGGGCCGCGCTCTTCGGCGATGACCTTGGCCTCGACCCAGTCGTAGTCCGTCAGCCCTTTTCTGCGCACCAGGACGCGGTATTCCTCGCGGATCTTCTCCGCGCGGCCTTCGACCAGGTCGGCAAACGAACTGTGGATGCGTTCCTTGTCATCGGGATGTATGTTCCGGAAATAGCGTTCCTGGGGGACGGCCAGTTGCCCTTCGGCCGGCGGGTTCTTCAGGTCGACCAGTCCGATCAGGCGGTTGACATCGTAGAAGATCATTCCTTTTTTCAGGTCCCATTTCCAGGGGATGATGTTGGCAACGTCCAGGGCAAGCGCCAATTGGTTGTTCGCGGAACGGAGCATATCCTGGGCTGTGGCCAGTTCGGTGACATCCGAGCAAAAAAGTTCGACGTATCCCGGCTTGTACGAGGCGTGCAGGGAGATGTGGATACAGCGTTCGCCGGAAGGCATGGTGTATTCGATGCTCGTCATCTTGCCGGTATCATGCAGACGCGTATAGTATTGCGTGATCCGGTCCCAGTCCGGATAGCCGTTCTGCGATCCGAGGGGTTTGTCGCCGAACGTTTTCACATACTCGGGATTGGTATGTTCGTTGTAGTAGTCGGTCACCCTGCCCTGGTCGTCCAGGATCAGGCGTTGGCGGGCATATCCGATAGGCATCCAGTTGAACAGCGTGTTGTAATCCTGGATCATATCCAGTTTATGGCGTTGTTCGCGGCGTGACCTGAACAGCCATACGATACTCCATGCCAGCAGCAACCCTATGGAGATCAGCATCAGGAAAAGCGACTTGTGCTGGGCCAGGAACGAGGGCGGCTTGAGGATGAAAACGGTATTGGGCGGACAATTGTCCTGCGTAAAGCCGTAATGCAACAGGTCGGGGTAGCAGATGACCGGAGGGGGAGGAATGTAGCGGCCTGCCGCGCTGAAATCCGTGATGCCGCCCCCGAGTGAGCGGTGGATCGCCTCGAGGAGCATGTACGACCTTTCCTCCTCGCTCAGGTAGCATCCGCCCAACAGCCCCTTTTCGGCCTCCGCCTCATTTTCGAGCATGAAAATGGGGACGGCCGAGTTGCTGCCGATCATTTCGGCCACCCTTGCGGCGAGCACTGTGCCGAATTCCTTTTCCCTGACGTGCCACGAGGAGAAAAGCACGGCCGAATTTGGTGCGGGCGTATTGGTGATCCTGACCAGCGAGTCCACGTCCGTCGTTTCGGGGGTGAGGCAGGTGACCTCCAGCCCGGGAAAGTCCTCGGCGACGACCCGGCGCACCTGCTGGCGTATTTCGCTGCTGCGCTGGCGCATATCCGACAGGAACCAGACGTGCTTCAGGCCGGGCATCATGGTACGCATCAGCCGCAAGGTTTCCTTCGGATAGAACGGCATGAGGATCATGCACATCGGGCGGCCTTCGTTGTATCCCTCGATGGAGATGCGCTCCTGCCGGGGAATGGCCTGCTTGGTCAGGTAATATTTTTCGTACCCGATGAAAGGTTGCTCGGCGCACAGGATCACGGGCACGTCGTTCCATCGCTGCCGGAGGTCGTCGACCAGCAGGCGCCAGGCCGAGTTGCCGAGGAAAACGACCGTATTGGGCCTGCGGTGGCCGTATTTGGCGACCAGCAGGTCGGTGAAGCGTGCGATGTCCTCGGTGCTTTCCACGGCAAGCATGTTCATGTGCTCGACACAGATCGTTTCCGCGATGTTCTTTTTGAAAAAATCCGAGTATATCGGGTCGATGAGCCTGTTCGACCACACCGACGACTCGGTGTAAGAGTTGATGATCAGGATATAGTTCTCACTTATGGTCCGGGCTTTCGCGGTGCCTGCCGTGCAGGCCACGGCAAGCAGCAAATACGCTGTACGCCGGAATAGTTTTGCCATCAGGCAGGGATAGGGAGTAGTTCCTCGTCTGTCGAATTCCATCCGATAAGATTAATAGGTTACTTTTATAATTTATTTTATAGCGCGGCGGAAATATAATCTTGTTTTATAATCAGGACAAATGTAACAAAAAATGCGAGAAAACAAAACAAAAAAATGAAAATGGGAGGCCGGGGGAACCGGGCGTACTACGTATGGGATCTTTTATCCCATTATTGGCATATAAATGGTTATCTACTTATGATAAGTCAGTTAACGCAAACTGCCTGTGATTCCCGCACAAGAGTGGTTTATGAATGAAAAAAAATAATATCAGTTTGTTTTTTGCGTACCGGATGCGTCGGTTTTTACAGTAAGGCGCAGAAGATGTATGGGTTTCATTCGGGATACGCGGCTGCGGAAATAACAATATCGGGTGTAATGATTGTAAATAATAGGTATGAGATTTGCAATGAAGATACAAAGGGGTATATTTGTAAGCATATTAATATATTTCCACGCTTCGCCATTATCGTCGTACCATCGTTTCGCCCCAAGATTTGTTATGAAAGATATTAATCAAATATTGTACTATGAATCGGCTTCCACTCTTATCCGGAAGATTCCCTGGCGGGGTGTCTTTTTCGTTTTCCATTAAGTTCTTCCCGATACGGGCACTGCTCCCGTACAGGCTCGCCATGGCGGTCGTGGCGATGGCCGCGATGCCGCTTCTGTGGTCGTGCGGCAGTGACGACGGTGAAAATGAAACCGTCTTTGTCCGGATGACGGGCCTCGAAGTGCATATCGACCTGAGCGACCAGGCGCTTTCGCCCTATACCCTTTCCGTTGCGGGCGACTACGATATCCGCTGGACGGTCGACGCCTACCACTCGGCGGGCGACGGCACCGGCGCCCTCGGCGACCGGGCCAAACGCATCGTCGAAACGGAACGTTTCACGGGGCAGGATTCCCACAGCTTCAATACCTTCTTATTAAGCGAAGGGCAATATACATTGCTGGTATGGGTCGACCTTGTGGAGCGCGGCAGCCGCAGCGACCTGCATTACGCGACGGCCGACCTGCGCCAGGTCACGTGCATCGGCCCGGGGGGAACCTTCACCGGTTTCGATCCTTCGAAAGACGCCTTCGCCGCCGCCGTGACCACTACGGTCCGGCCCTCGGGCAGGTTGTGCCAGGGCGTGTCGCTCTCCATCGATGCCATACGTCCCCTGGCCGCCTACCAGCTGATCGCCACCGACGTGGACGATTTCAAGGAGGCCCGGCCCGGCGTGTACCCTTCAGTGACGATCGGCGAGTACCAGATGTTCATTCCCAGGGGTTATAACGTCCAGTTGGGCGTGGCGATGGATTACCGGGAAAACGCTTCATATACCTACAACTTCGATATTACCGGCGACGAAGGGGAAGCGGTCGTCGCCTCGGATTATATGTTCATCGGCCACGCTCCGGCCGCTTACACGCTCGATATCTCCACATACACCTCCACGGATACCGCCGTAAGTTCGGCTTCGGATATCGGGCTGGCGCTCGTGCGTAACGGCATGTTGGTGATCCGCGGCGCTTTCCTCTCCTCGTCGGCCGAAACGGACGGCATCGGGGTGGAGGACGGGTTCGACGACGAAATATTGGTTCCGCTCGATTAGGCTGTTCTATTATTAATAATCTATAATCAGTATTATGAAAAAAGTATTTTTACTTGCCTGTGCGGCAGCGTTCGCACTCGCGTCATGCCAGAAAGAAGATCCGGTTTCCGCCGGAGGAGTGAGGGATTTCCGTATCCGGACTAAACTGCCTGTCCTCGACAGCCGCGCCTCGAAAGACGGCGGCGCCACGAATGTCGTCGCAACCGCCTATGACCTGCGTTATATCCTTGAAGTGTGGTCGCCGGACGGCTCGGAGCTGGTGCTCACCAAGACAGAACTCGTCAAAGATAATTTCACCTCCACGGAGGTGGATTTTTCCGTGAGCCTTCCGTCGGCTGCGTACAAATTCGTGCTTTGGGCCGACTTCGTGAACGAGGTGGCGGACGGGGGAGCACCGGCCGACCTGCACTATGTGACCACCGATAACCTGCAGAACATCACCCTTGTCGAGGACGATGAGTATAAGGTGTCTGACGACACGCGCGACGCCTACTACGCCGTCCAGACGATCGACCTGACCACGTCGAGCCAGACCGCGGACATATCGCTGAAGCGCCCGTTCGGTAAGATCCGACTCATCTCGACCGTGGACGATTCGGGCAACTACCCGGTTTACGCCACCGTCCAGTATGACGCGGACCAGCTTCCGGCAGGATTCAACGCCTTCACCGGGACGGCTTCCACGACCAAAATACCGGACATGGGCGCCCTCATGTCCACGGTCGTCGCCGAGGCCTACGGCGCCAACGCCGACGCACGCGTACTGGCGGTCGACTATATTTTCGCCTCGGCCGGCCAGCCTGCCGTCAACCTGACGGTAGTGTGCTACAGGACGGACGGGACGACCCAGATCGGTTCGGCACGTACCGTCACCTCGATCCCCGTGGTGGCCAACAAGCTGACGACGGTCTACGGTAATTTCTATACCCGCAGCGCTACCCTGTCGGTGAGTGTGAGCGACGTATTCGACACGCCGGACATCAACAACGAACTCCTGACGGCGGAGGACGTGAGCGAGGTGGCCGGCCTCATCGCTGCTTCGCCCGAGGGCGAGGCGGTCAATATTACGGTGACCAGTGAGGTGGATGCCGATGCCTCCATCGCCATTCCCAATGATGTGGACAAGGCCGACACGCCCTATATCGAACTCGACCTGAGCGCGGGTATCGCCGACGGGCAGACGCTCACCCTGGAGGGCGCGTCGCCCGGTGCGGGTGCGCAGTACAATGGCGTCGTCTACATCACGGTTCCCGCCGACAACGAGGGCAACCTGACGTTAAATATGCCTTCGGCCACAGTTTATATTAACGGTAAACTCCAGAATGTGAACGCTACGACGGCCGAGAATACGCTCGTCGTGTCGGCCGGTTCCGAAATCGTCGAACTTACCGCCACGAAAGGCAACATCCGTATCCTGGGTACGGTGGGCACGCTGACCAAAGCCCCGGGTTATACGGGCAAGATCACCTGGGCGGCCGCCGACCAGGCAACCTTCGATAAAGCATTTGCCATCGCCGACACGATCCTGATGGGTGAATTCACCCTGACCGAAGACCTGACGATCGGCCGCGCCATGGTGATCCGCGGCCTTTCGCCCGCCCAGTCGAAGATCGTGGGCAAGCTCACGGTCAGCAAAAATCTCACGTTGGACGGCATAGGCCAGTCCTGGACTGCCGCCACCAAGGAGAGCATGCTCGCCTCGATCTCGGTCACAGCTCCGGTAACACTGAACGTAAAGAATTGCGAACTGACTTTCACCCGGGGCACGGCAGGCGACGCGAACAACGTCAACTTCCTTATGGTCAGTAATTCGGCATCGAAGCTCAACATCGACAACTCGCTGGTGACCATCGACGGCACCTACATCCACTCGATCCGCAGCGCGGGCGCGGGCGGCAGCGTATCGTTCACCAATTCGACGCTGCGCTCACTGAAAGTCGATGCGAACGGCTATGCCACGGGAGGCGCTTACACGCGCGGCATCGTGATGGCCAACGCCACGGCCGCTTCGGGCGTACTGGTCGACAACAGTACGGTGAAGGGGATGTATTACGCCCTGCAAAACTCCGACAATACGGCTAAATACACCTTCGCGGTACGTAATTCGACCATCCAGGGATGGGCTGCGATCTACGCTTTCGACGCGGTGGGCATGACCTTCAACGTGAGCAACTCGCTGCTGGTGGGCGCCAACGTCTATCCCGGTCCGTCGAACGGGTTCGCTACCGTGCGCTCGGATTATAACTTTCCTTGCCAGAACTACGAATTCTCGTTCATCGACACCGAGATCCGCAACATGCAGCCCGACGCTACGACCGACCAGTACGCCATCTCGTTCATCGACCTGGTGAGCGGGAAAAACAACCTGAACAACAAGGTGGTCCTGGGCGGGAATACGAAGATCACCTATACGACCCCCGACAAGCCGCAGTACACCTGCATGTCCTCGCAGGAGAGTTGGACCAACGGCGGCCAGACGGTCTACACGTTCAACGTAGGGCCCAACGTGACCGGGTTTACGTCCAACGTCGCATCCAACGTCATCGGCGGCGCCCAATACTTCACGCAGGCCGATTTCGCTGCCTTCAGCACCACCCGCGACCGCTATATGCCCGCTGCGGTCAACTTCCTGGCCACTTACCAGGGCGTTTCGAACGTGGTGAAATACTCGGTGGACAGCCGTACCAATTCGTTCAACCGTCTTGCCAACTATAAAGAGGCATTCCGTAATACCCAGGGATGTATCTGGAATGTGTCGAATCCTGCCGCCGTCCGTAAGTGGGAAGCCTCTTCCAGAATTTATGTGACCGACTCGATGATCAACGATAAGACCAAGCCGTTCCGCGTCGAGATGTGGACGACCACCTCCGATCCTACGGAATATCCGCTGTTCGGCGTGGGCAACGTGGACAAAAACAACAATCTGATGGCCAGCGGCGCCCGTTGGAGGATATGGAGCGTCGACAGCAGGGATAAAACGGAGGGTTGGACCGTTATCGAGGGCGTCACGGTCACTGCAGGCTGGCATACGCTGACCATCACCGGCGACGGCGCTACGGTAAACTATATCCTCGACGGAGTGAAGATCGGCGAGGCCGGCAACGCCGCCAAGGGAGGTTATTGCATCCGCGTGATGCCGCAGGTCTACAACTTCAACCAATGGAACCACGTTACGGGCGCCGCCGATGCGACGGTATTCCCCGATTACAGTTTCAACGGTTACTTCGGCGCGATGAGTTTTACGCTCAAATAACGCTGCAATTCATAAAGGGCATGGGTGCCTGACCGCACCCATGCCTGCAAAAACAGTATGCGAGATGAAAAAAATGATCATAATGGCTTGTGCGGCCCTGGCGGTGTTCGCATCATGCCGGGAAGACGATGCTGCAGTCATCCCCGATGCGCAGGATTTCCGGATCAGCGCCCGGTTGCCCCTCACCCGCGGGTCGGCCGACGGCGGGGTGACGAATGTGGACGAGGATGCGTATGACCTGCGCTATATCCTCGAAGTGTGGAGCGGCGACGTCACGCCGGTGTTGGTGACGCGCAAGGTGCAGACGGTCGATAAATTCCGCACCGACGGCACGGTCGCCGCCTTCGGCCTTTCGCTGGTTCCAGCGGAATATACGTTTGTGCTTTGGGCCGATTTCGTGCTGCCTGCCGCCACGCCCGCCGACCTGCATTATAAGACTGCCGACAACCTGCAGAATATCGCCCTGCAAGGGACTTATAAAATATCGGACGAGACGCGCGATGCCTATTACGCCGCCCGTCCGGTCGACCTGCGTACCGCGTCGCAATCGCCGGACTTCACGCTGGCGCGCCCTTTCGGTAAAATACGCATCGTAGCGACCGAAATTGATGAAGTTCCTGATTATGCCGAAATTACCTATCCGGACAACCAGCTTCCCGACAAGTTCAACGCGCTGACCGGCAAAGCCTCGGCGACCCGGTTGGCGAATCCGGGCGTACTCACGTCGACGGTCGCCGTCGAAACGTTCCAGGAAGACAACGCCTATGTGCTCGGGTTCGACTATATCTTTGCAGACGGCCAACCTGCAGTCGATTGCAGCGTGACCTGCTACGATGCCGGCAATGTAGAGATCGTTACCCGGGCGATCAATGGCATTCCGTTGGTGCCCAATAAACTATCTTCCGTATTTGGGATATTTTAGCCACCGATCCCGGCAGACTAAAAGAAGCGGCCCGTAAAGGCCGCTTCTTTTAATCTCTACGGGTTGAACTCCCCGCCGCTTACTGCGTTTTGCACTTACATCCCGCGGCAGCGGCGCACCAAAGGTTCGGGCCACGGGACGTAAGCCTGCATGGCAGGCTTTTCCTGTTTCGCACTCCGGCCATTCCAACAGGTTTGACGGCGCCCGGCATGGCGTCGGTCGGCGATTCCTGTGGACTCGCGGCCCTATCCAATACCCCGCAGCTTGTGGCGGGGGATTTTATCCTTGTGCGAAAAAAAGGTAGGCCAGCAGCACGGCGGCGATGAGGCCCGCCAGGTCGGCCCACAGCGAACAGGCGAGCGTGTAGCGGATGCGTTTGATGGCTACCGACCCGAAATAGAGCGCAATGACGTAGAACGTGGTGTCGGTGGTGCCCTGGACGATGCAGGCGAGGCGCCCGGCCAATGAGTCGGGGCCGCTGTGGGTCATCGTGTCGATCATCATGCCGCGCGCGCCGCTGCCGCTGAGGGGCTTCATGAGCATCGTGGGCAGCGCGTCGACCCAGCGGGTGTCCGCGCCGCACGCCGTGACGGCATATTTCAGCCCGTCGATCAGGTAATCCATCGCCCCCGAAGCGCGGAACACGGCGATGGCGACCAGGATGGCGATCAGGTAGGGAATGATGGTTACGGCGGTCTTAAAGCCGTCTTTCGCTCCGTCGATGAAGGCTTCGTACACGTTGATGCGGCGGCGGACGCCTGCCGCGATGAAGCCGCAGATGACTCCCACCAGCAGGATATTCGACACGGCGGTGGCCCATGCGGCGATCTGCGAGCGTTCTGCGGTGTGGAATAGCACGACCAACCCCGTGACGAGCGCCGCGATCGCCCCGAGGGTGGCGATGATGGTCTTGTCCCACAGCCGGATGCGTTGCCGGATGCCGACCAGCGTCACGGCCACCAGGGTCGAGGTGAGCGTGGCCAGCAGGATGGGGATGAACACGTCGGCCGGGTTGGCGGCCCCGAGTTGGGCGCGGTACATCAGGATGGTGACGGGGATCAGCGTCAGGCCCGAGGCGTTGATCGCAAGGAACATGATCATCGGGTCGCTGGCCCTTTGCCTGTCGGGGTTGATCTCCTGCAATTGCTGCATCACGTTCAGGCCGATGGGCGTTGCGGCGTTGTCGAGGCCCAGCAGGTTGGCCGAGAAGTTCATGAACATGGCCCCGGTGACGGGATGGCCTTTGGGAATGCCGGGGAAGAGTTTGCCGAACAGCGGGGCGCAGAGGCGTGCGAACGTGTCGATGATCCCGCCGCGTTCGCCGATGCGCATGATGCCCAGCCACAGCGCGAGGACACCCGCCAGGCCGAGCGATATCTCGAAACCCGTTTTGGCCGAGCTGAACGTGGCGTTGACGATGTCGGTGAAAACCTGCGCGTCGCCGGTCACGATAAGTTTTGCGGCCGCCACCACGAGCGCCACCAGGAAAAATCCGATCCAGATGTAGTTAAGGGCCATAGGCGTTTATTCTTTCAAGGGTTAAAACCCCCGCCGTTTGCGGCGATAATCCATATCACATCCCCCGGCTGCAGGGGGCGCGCCAAAGGTTCGAGCCGCGGGATGTGGAAATTCCTTCGGGATAGTGTTATCCGCTGCCTAACCTTAGGAGGCGTCATCACGCTCCGCGCTTTACTCCGGGCCAGGTCGCCAATCTCCCGGGTGGCGGGCGGCGCCCTGCGCCCGGTCGACCACCCGCCTCAGGTTGCCGCCCCACAGTTTGGCGATGTCGGCGTCGCAGTAGCCGCGGCGCAGCAATTCGACCGTGATGTTCGGCATTTCGTTTTCGGCCTGGCAACCGGGGATGCCTCCCCCGCCGTCGAAATCGGACCCGATACCCACATGGCCGATGCCCGCCACGCGCACCATGTGGTCGATATGGTCCGCGGCGTCCAATACCGTGGCCTGCCTGCCGCGGGCCAGGAAACCGCCATAGAGGCACGCCTGCGCCACGCCCCCCGCGGCAGCCAATGCACGCAGCTGGTCGTCCGTCAGGTTGCGCGGATGGTCGCACAGGGCGCGTGCCGACGAGTGCGACGCGATGACCGGGACCGCGCTTTCGCGCAGCACGTCATAAAATGTGGTTTCGGCGGCATGTGAAAGATCGACGACCATCCCCAGGCGGTTCATTTCATGCACGACCTGCCGTCCGAAGGCGCTCAGCCCGCCGTGGACCGCCTCCCCGGCGGCCGAATCGCAGATATCGTTGGCGCCGTTGTGGCACAGGGTCATGTAGACCGCGCCCATGCCCCTGAAACGCATCAGGTTACCCAAATCCAGCCCGATGGCATAGCCGTTTTCGATACCCGGCATCACGGCCTTGCGGCCTGCACGTTTGAGGGCTTCGGCCTGCCGGAAATCGTGTGCGATGCCTGCCGCTTCGGGATGCGCCTCCACCATCCGGCGGAGGGCTTGCAGCAGGTCGGCGGCCATCGCGGTCGCTTTCGTACGCCCGGCATCGTCCAGCGGCCCCTGCGGCAGGTAAGCCACCATGAATACCGCATCGACCCCTCCTTCCTGCATTTTCACCGCGTCGACCTTCGCCACCGGGTCGCGGCGACCGAATTCGGCCGGCCCCAACTCGCGGATCAGGGCCGTCTGTTCGGGCTCGAAGTCATAAAGGCCCAAGAGCATCGGCGTGTCGCAGTGCGAATCGACGATGAGGTGGTCCGTATGGAGTTTTTTCGCCCGTCGTTGCAGCGCTGCCTCGTCCACGAGCCAGCGGAACAACGCGGCCATATCGCCGTTTCCGGCGGCGGCCATGTTTTCGGGATGCCACTGCACGCCCAGCATACGCCGGGCGGGCAGGCCTTCGATGGCTTCGGCGACGCCGTCCGGCGCGGAGGCTGTGAGTCGGAACCCGGGGGCCACCGTCCGCACCGCCTGGTGGTGACGCGAGTTGACCTCCAGGATGCGCCTGCCGGTCAGGGCGGCGAGCAGCGAACCGTCGGCGACCTCCACCCCGTGGGCCGGTCCGTACAACGGGCCGTCGTTGCCGCCGTGCCCCGGCGCACCGCCCGGAAAGTGCGAAGGAATGTCCTGCCAGAGGCTGCCCCCGAAAGCCACGTTCATCACCTGCATCCCGCGGCACACGCCCAGCACGGGCAGGCACCGGTCGGCCGCCAAACGCAACAATAAAAAATCATAGGTGTCCCGCAGAGGGTCTGTGGTGATACCGTCCAGGGTAGGCTCGCCGAAATAGCAGCCGTCGATATCGCCCCCGCCGCTCATCACCAGCCCGTCGAGCCTCTCCGCGATACTGCGGAGGACTTCCCCGTCGTCCGTGGCGGGAATGACGAGCGGGATGCCTCCGGCACGGATGACGGCGGTGACGTAGTCGTGGTGCAGCCGCGAGGTCAGGCCGTCGATGTTGGCCGATATTCCGATCAGGGGTTTGTGCATGGCGGAAAAATTACCCGGCTAAAGTACGAAAATATAACCACAATACGTGGTATGGCAGATAAAAAACCTGCCCCCGTGCAAGCGGGCAGGCAGGTGGTTCGTATTTCACATGCCGGTGCTCCGTGACCCGGCGCGGCCGTGGTAAATTAACGTGAGTTGCGCTTAAGGAATCGCATTAAATTAACGTGGGTCCGATGAATTAAAACCCGCACATATTACTGTATATGACATGTTTATTCGTTTATTTAAACTCATCGGACCCACATTAAGCAAATGCCTGCAGCATTTGCATGGTTCGATCACCTCACCTCTCCTAACCGTAGGAGAGGGCTATGCAAACAGCACTCGTGCGGTTTGCTCAAAGGCAAATATTTGTAAAACAAATATTTGCAGGTTCGCCAAATTCGGCAAACTCACGTTAAGAGTTTGTCTAAATTTTATTCATCTAAAAGATTATGAGTCAATTTTTTGATGATTTTCATCGCCCGCCGAGGGAGGCGTGGCGGTGTCCCACGGCGAGTGAGGCGGGTGTGGAAAGCGCAAAAAAGGGCCATAAGATTTTGTGGGAATAAATTTTAGACAAACTCTAAGTTATTGTTTATCGGCATCCAACTTCGCGATCCTTTAAGCACTGCCCCCTTAACGGCTTCTGCCGAAGCCGCATGGGTACCGAAAACCCCACTCCTACCCGCCCCTCTCAGGGGGCGGGCTTGCAAACCGGCCTTTCAGGCCATTGGCCCATGGGAATTATGAGTTGCTTAAACGAAACTCACGTTAAATTGCCTTCCGGCTTCCTCCCCGGCGCCACGGCCATGCAGAATTCCCGGCCCGGCGACGATCCGGCTCCGCACGCGCCGCCCGAAACGATGGGTTCCGGCTACTTATTGCGCGAGGCATTTGTCGATCAGCGTCTTGAGCTCGGGCGACGAGGGCCTCGGCGAGTCGTCGGTGACCATATTGCCGGCCTTGTCGACCAGCATGAAGCGCGGGATGCCTTTGATGCCGTACAGTTTGACCACATCGCTTTGCCAGCCGTTGCCGGCGAAGAGTTGCAGGCCGGCCAAGCCTTCGTTCTTCACGAAGTCGGCCCATTTCTGGCGGTCTTTCGCTTCGTCGATCGAAATGCTCAGGAATACCACGTCCTTGCCGTGGTATTGCTCTTCGAGTTTCTTCAGGTGCGGGATCTCGCCCTTGCACGGGCCGCACCACGTGGCCCATACGTCCACCACGACCACTTTGCCTTTCAGGTCCGAAAGGGCCACCGTCCTGCCTTCGGCGTCGGTGCCCGAGAAGTCTATGGTCTGGGTCTTGGGCCGGACCTCGGCCATTTTGAACCGCAGGGCTTCCATGCGCTCCTTCTGGTCGCCGGTCA
The DNA here is from genome assembly GCA_031551595.1 of Rikenellaceae bacterium. GTDB lineage: Bacteria > Bacteroidota > Bacteroidia > Bacteroidales > Rikenellaceae > JAVBOW01. The sequence continues at coordinate 25,367 of JAVBNK010000202.1, forward strand.
CGATATACCGGCCGTACCGGCTGGCGAAATCCATATAACCGTCATAGGTTTTCTGGGCCGACGCAGCGGATACGACCAGTTCGCCTTTGAGCGCGTCGTTGCCCACCCGGGCCAGCATCTGGTCCAGGCTGTTGTCCGCCCAGGCCGGATCGCCCTCGGCCCTGCGTTTCATGACAACGATATTGCGGGGCATATTGCTTCCGAAGGGGTAGTCGAGCAGCGAAGCCGTGGCGGTCAGTTTCGCCACGTCGATATTGCGGTAGAAATCCGGGTAGTCGGAGGTCTGCGGATGGGCGGACCTGGGGGTGAAGAGGATCATGTAAGCATACCTGAGCAGGTCGTACTCCCGGAAATCGGCGAACATTTTGTCGAATCCGGCGTTCGGGGTTTTCGGCCGGTAGGTTTTCGCTTCGGCGGCTATTTTTTCGAGTTCGGGGAAGAAATCGGCGTAGGTGCTGGCCTTACCGTTGTCACGCCCGTATTTGAGGTTGAAATAGACCGATTTCCGTTCCAACTTGTAGACTTTGTCGTGCCATTTCGTGAGGGCCGTGTTTTCGGGGGTATTTCCCGGGGCGAGGGTGTAGGTCGAATCGTTGACCGCCACCGTGAGGCGGTCGCCGGGTTTGAAATAAAACACGTATTTGTTCTGCTGCGAGCCGTCAATACCGTTGCCCAGCACGTAGAACCCTGCCGCGGCGGGTTCGAAGGCGAATCCGAATTTCGCATCCGGCATCATCTGGTAAGAGGCCATCGTTTCGAGGCGCCCGGAAACGATGCGGTAGAGTTTCACCTCTTTATCCTGGGCGCGGTTCCAGGTACCGGTGATGATCGACGGGGCCGCCGCCCGGGCCCAGGACACCAGCAGGAGCAGTGCCGATGCCGATAAAAGCAGTTTTTTCATAATGAGTCGGTCTTTTTTCAAATTCCGGCCGGAACGTATGACCGTTCCGGCCGGAATAAAGTGAATGTTTGTCGTTGTCGCCGTTATCTTACCTCGGCCTGTAGGCCACGCTCACGATTTTCCCGAACCCGGTCCAGCTCATGGAGGTGGCGGTCAGGGTGCCGTTGGCTGCGGGTACATTGTAGAGTGTCATCGCACCTGCCCCCGTCGTGTTGTCGCGGGTGCATACGATCAGCCTGTCCCGGGCGAAAGCGTACTTGGCCGACATAATATTGGTCGGGATATCGATGTAGGTGACCGTTTTGTCGGCGCCGAAATCGATCATCAGCCGTGAGATCCTGTCTGCCGTGTCGTATTGGTAGAGTTTGCCGCCCGAGCAATAGAACACATACGTGGGGAATTCGGTGCTCGTGGCGATATGGGTAGCCGTGCCGATACCCGGAACGGAAGCCTCGAGGAGGTCCTGGCTATAGCTTAGCTCACCGTCGTACGTAAACCTCAGCAATTTGCAGGCTTTCGTGGTTTCGTTGCGCAGCAGGTAGGTCAACCGGTATTTCGGACTGGAATAGATCTGTTTGGCCGCGATCAGGGTCATGTCGGTAAATACCACGTTCGTTTCAGCGTGGGGGGTCACGGTCAAAGCACCCGTGGCACGGTCCATACGGTAGAACTTCTTATTGTCCTCGTTGAAGATGACATAGCCTTCGGTCGACGATCCGGCGGTGAACGGACTCGCTTTAAAGAAAGTGACCCCTCCGTCGATAGAGTTCAGCGGGCTGCTCCACAAGGCGTTATTTGCGCGGGCGTAGATATAGGCCTTATAGTCCCAGTCAATCAGTAGACCTGCGCTGCTGCTGCCGGGCAGGATGCTCCTCGCCCGGATGCCGTAGGGTACGTTGGAGAGGAAGCGCGACGAAAGGTCGTACGAGGGCTGGTATTCGAAGGTCGCCGAGGCGATCTGGCTCGTCGAGGTGTTCGTCAACAGGAATATGGAGTAGCCTTCGCTCGGGGCGTTGGCGTCGGTGAACACCGAGATGGCGATGGGACCGCTTTGCTGGGGAAGCGCCGAGCCCTGGAAAGCCAGCACGTCGGTGATCTGCTGGAACGTCCCGAGCTGGCCCACGGTAGAGTTGGGCGTATAGGAGAGCATGTCGAGCCTCATGACGCCTTCGATGTCGTTCATCACCAGGAACCCTTCATAGATCTCGGTCTGCACCGTGATCGTGTAGTAGGCCTGCCATTTGATCCCCGTACCGTGGTCGGTCACCGTATAGTATATGGTATAGGTGTCGGCCGGGAGCGGGTAATGGAAATTTTCGAGGTTGCGGGTGGTGGCGAAAACGCCGGTCATGGGGAACGACGAGCCGATCACGCGGTTCTCTTTCACATAGGTCCACTCGTAGGTGTAGTCGCTTTCGTCGCCCGCCAGCGAAGATTCCAGGTCGGGGATGACGTTGACGGCCTGGGAGCGGAGGATGAATTGCTCCCCGGTGGGCAGGCCGGCGATCGTGACCTCGTTGATCTGGCGGTAATCGTAGTTGCCTTTATCCCTTGCGCATGACGCCAGGGCGACGCCTGCCGCCACGATCCCTAAAACATATAGTAATCTGAATGTTTTCATGTCCTCGTTTTTTAATTAATTGATGACGGGGAATAAATCCTGGATGCTTTGGTCCATCGCCATCTTGCTGTTGTCCTCGTCCAGGTACGGTATCTGGTGCGTCGCATTATAGTCATTCAGCCATATCTGCGTTTGCATCGCATAGACCTTACCCTGGTTGGGATTGATGACCACGCCGTTCCACGGCTCGCCGTTGATGAAGGACGGCGGGACCTGGTTGACCTCGCAGATCAGCTGGAATTTTTTCCTGGTGAACGGGCCGAAGAAACCGTCGCTCCAACGGAGGGGTTTGGTCAGGATGTCGGTGATGAAAAACCGGTATTCGACCACATTCGTTGTCTTGCCCGTGGCGTTGTTGACCACCATCGTCCGGATGTCGGTCGTGAAGTCCTCGCTCTGTTGCAGCAAAATCTTGAGCATGTAGTTGTTCGTCTGCATGTCCTCCGTCCGGATGGCGGTGAAGGTGACTTTGCCTGTCAACTGGTTCGCCGGGATCAGTACGCTGGTCGAGAGGTTCTTGTAGTGTACGTTGGCCTGTGCGGTCGATTCGTCCGAAACGGCCACTGCGGCATACCGGTCGCGGGCCACCGGCGAGCCGGTGATCATGACCAGCACGCTCGTGTCATACTCCGCCACATTGCCGCCTATGAATGCGAACGATATGTTGGTGCTGTCCGCATAGGTCGTCGCATTGCTGAGGAAGTACACGTCCGGGGATTTCGAGAAAGTGAGCAGGTCGTCCTTATGGCATCCGGTAAGGATGACGGCCGAACATAAAACCGCAAGGGCTATTCTGAAGGTTGTTTTCATAATCGGTCAGCTTTTAAAATTTCAATTCGTCCTCCGGGAGCGGGATCTGGTATAGCGTGACCCCCGATACGATGCTCATGGTTTTGTTTCCGCTCGACGTGGTCGCACCGCTCGGGATGGACGTTTTCATCTTGCGCTTGTAATGGAAGAAGATCTGGCCTTCGCCGTAGAATTCCTTGGTGTATTCGTTATCGATCTCCGTATTGAGCGTCGACGTGGAGATGGTCGTGGCCAGGTCGCCCAGGCCGCGGTTCGCACGCACTGCGTTAAGGTAACCTACCGCTTCGGGGACCGTCGCGGAGCATTCGGCGGCGATGTAATAGATCTCCGATATCCGCAACAGGGGCTGCAGGTAGCGGTAATCCTTCACTTTCTCGGCCGTCAGGTTGGTCGGGGCCTTGTATTTGATGAAGGTCTTATAGGTTTTCGTGCCCAGGCTCCACGCCGATTGGTAGCGGTAATCCTTCTGGGCGACCTCATCGCTGCTCGCCGTGCCGCCGTATGCGACGTTGAGGCGTTCCTTGAAGGGCGCGAGAATATTGGTGTCCAGGAGCGCATCCGAGAAGTAGCGTGTGTAGTTGGTGTACAGGGCCGAGTTGAAAAGCCCGAAGATCACCTCCGATGAGAACACTTTATCACCGTCGACATCCGTCACCTTCGTATGGTCCGACCATGCGAACAACTTGCCTGTGCTGATAAGCGGCGCGGTCAGGATCTGCTGGGCTACGGCATAGGCGGCGGGTTTGTTGGCGCGGTACAGGAGCGCCCTGGCCTGCGCCGCTTTAACCGCATAATAGTTGAAACGCTGGCCGCGGTAGTGGTAGAAATCGACATAGGGGTCGTTGGTCAGGCTGTTGAGCGTGCCCTGGGTGATGATAGGATCGTTCGCCAGCAGGCCTTCGGCCGTTTTCAGGTCGGCCATGATATGGTTCATCACTTCATTGGCCGGAAGGATTTCCGACGGGGTATTCGGATCCCACGTCGTGCGATAAGGGATCGCGTTGGTCAGCGAATCGTTACCATAAATAGGCCCGTACAGGCGCAACAGGTCCAGGTGGATGAATGCCCTCAGACCGTAAGCTTCGCCCAGGAGGATGTTTTTCTTGTCCTGGCTCACTACCCCGTCGTACGACGACACCTCCTGGATGAACCCGTTGATGTTCAGGATGGCCGTATAGGCGTATTTCCACAGGTTCGAGAAGTAATTTTTGTATGCGGCGTCGTCTTTGGCGAAAGTTCCCACGGTATAGAACGGGGACCGGTTGTCGGACACGTTGTAGCGTTGGCCGAGCACTTCGACCACCGTCGAGGAGAGGTAAGCCCCGTACACCTGGTCGTTGGTGAGGTACATGTAGATCCCGTTCAGCGCCGAGTTGGTGCCCAGTTCGTTATTATAGATCTGTTCCGTAGTCCGCCGGTCTTTGGGCGTGACGTCGAGGTAGGAGTTACACGACGCAAGGATGACCGCAAAGAGCCCCGTAAGGATGATGACTGATATTCGTTTCATAAGAATGACTCCGTTTTAGTTAGAAAGTTGCGGTTATGCTCATCGACACAGAGCGGGTGAACGGATAGTAGATCCCCCGTTCGGCCTTGACCGTGCTGGCCAGGAAGAAGTCGTTCATATAGGCCTGTACGCGCAGCGAAGCGAGCCTCAGGTAGTGGATCCATCCCTGTTTGTCGAACTCGTAGCCTACGCTGATCGACTCCCCGGAGAAATAGTTGTTCTTCTGGACGAAGCGCGACGACATGGGGGTCGAAGTGGTCAGCGAGATGCCTTTGAATTCCGAGATGTCGCCCGGCTGGAACCAGCGGCTGTAGAGGGCGCGCCGGTCGTGGTTCTTGGTCACGTCGGCCATGGAGATGTTCTCCACCTTGTTGTAGAGGGCCGTGTTGAACACGTCGGCGCCTATGCTGTAACGCAGGTTGAGGGTCATATACAGCTGCTTGTAGCGCACGTTGGTCCCGATGATCCCGGTGATGTCGGGACGCGTGTTGCCCACGCGGACGTAATCGTTGGGATTGTAGAGGAACGTGGCGGTGCCTTCCTTGGTCTGGAACAACTCTTTGCCGGTGGCCGGGTCGATGCCCAGCGAACGTACGGCCCAGATGTCATCCTGGCTGTAACCGTCCATATAACGTACCACCGATTGGTTGTTCAGGAGGAAGTTGTTCATTTCGCCGAGCTGGTCTTTCAGCCCTTTGAATTTGGTCCTGACGACCGAGCCGGTGCCGCGTACGCCCCACTGGATGCGTTGTTCGCGGTTGTTGATGATGTTGTAGTTGAAGTCGAATTCGAAGCCTTTGGTGATCATATGCCCCAGGTTCATCGAATAGGTGGCCACGCCTTTCGAAGGCGCCTCGTCCACGGCGACGATCAGCGGGTCGGTGTTCTTGTTGTAGAAGTTGAGTTCCAGGCGGAAACGGTCCTGCGCCATGCTGAAGTCGACTCCCAGGCTGGTTTGCATGGTGTTCTGCCATTCGATATTGGGGTTGCCCAGGGAGTTGATGACCACGCCGGTGGCGAAGTAGTTGAACCGGTCCTCCATGTAGCCGTAGGTCGAGGTCGAGGAGAACGTGGCGCTGATGTTCTGGTTGCCGGAAGTCCCGACGTTGCCCCTCACGCGCAGCATGTCGATCCATTCGATATCCTTCAAGAAAGTTTCGTTATGGGCGTTCCAGCCGAAACCCACCGCCCAGAAAGGCGAATATTTTTTGGCCGAGCCGAAGACGGTCGAACCGTCCACGCGGAACGTCACGTCGCACAGATAGCGGTTGTCGTAGGCGTAGTTGCCTGTCGCCAGGAAATTCACGCGGCGGGTGAGGCTGAAACTGTAGGCCGGTTTGGCGTCGGTTTTATAATGGAATATGAAACTGGGGTTCCCATCGGTACCCGCGGGGAAGCCCGCAGCTTCGGTCAGGAAGTATTCCTGTTTGATCTGCTGGATCTCGCCGCGTACGTTGGCAGTGAAGCGGTGTTTGTCGATGGCTTTGTTCCACACCCACATCAGGTTGGCGTTGTAGGTGAAATAATCCCTGTCCGATTGGGTGTACGTGCCTTTCTCCAGCACGTCGACGTTGTCGAAAAAGGTGTTTTCCGGCGGCAGGAACGTGTACTGGTTGGCTTTCGTTTTCGTGAGGGACAATGCGCCCTGGAGGTACATTTCCGGATGGAAGTTCCAGTTCACCTGGAAGTTGTTGGTGACCGAAAGGTTTTTCGAGTCGTCGTAACCGCCCGCCCGCAGTGCGTTGTAGAGCGGGTTGGGCACATTGTATTTCGTCGATGAGGAGTTGCCGTTGGTGACGTCCCGTTCGAGGTAGCGGGGAATGCTGCCGTCTTCGTTGTATTTGCGGTAGTACGGGTTGGTGTTCACCCAGGTGTCGAACCGGCCCCAGGGGGATTCGCTGGCGTCGTACCCCGACAGGCTGAGTTTGTTATAGAAGGTGAAATCCTTGAAAGTGTACATCAGGTCGACGTTACCGCCCCAGGTGTTGCGTTTCGACCCTTTCATCACGCCGGGCTGGTTCTTGAACGAGAGGCTCGCGTCGACACGCAGGTCGTCGGCGCCGCCGGAAATGCGGATCGTGTTGCGGTTGGTGAACGCGTTGCGCAACGGGTCGCTCAGCCAATACGAATTCACACCCCTTTTGACTTCGGCCAGGCGCATCGAGTAGAGGCTGTCCAGGCGGAGTTGCGCCCTGAAATCTTCCGCGGTGAGCCGGTGGTCGTTAGGGTTGGCGGGATTGGTGTATGAGGAGGAATAGAAGGTATATCGTCCGGCGCGTCGCTCGTATTCGAGGTTCTCGGCGGCATTCATCATGTTGTAGCTGCCCAGGTCGGGGTATTCGAACGTGAGGTCGGCCGTGTAGGTGAAGCGGAGCTTGCCGGCCTCGGGACGCACCGTGGTGACCACCACCACGCCGTTGGCCGCACGCGAACCGTACATGGCGGTCGAAGCGGCGTCTTTGAGCAGGGCGATCGATGCGATGCGCTCCATCGGCAGGTCGATGATCGCCTGGAGGGTGGTTTCGAACCCGTCCATAATGAACAGGGGCTGGTTGGGATTCACGTCGAAGATATTCTGGACCGTTTCGGTGCTGATGCTGGTCTGGCCCCTCATTTCGATGGTGGGCAGCACGTTGGGATTCGAACCGGACAGGTTGGTGGCGGCGTTGTTGACCATGGTGAACGACGGGTCGAGCGATTTGAGGCTCTGCACGATGTTCTGGTTGCCGATGCTTTTCAGCTGATCGGCGGAAACCACCTTGTTGGCGCCCGTGAAGCTTTCTTTCTTACGTTCCACGCTGCCCATGACGATGACTTCCTCGACTTTGATCTGGTCGGGTGTCATCTTGATGGTGATGACCGCATTCTGCTGGTATGATTTTGCAAATGCGTAGTCGATGGTGGTCATGCCGATGTAGGATATCGACAGCGGTTCGTCCACGCGAGGCACCTGCAGGGTGAATTCGCCGGCCGCATTGCTGACCGTGCCGACCGACGGGGTGGCCTTGAGGACGATGGTGGCCCCTACGATGGGTTCCCCGGTGGCTTCATTGATGACCTTGCCTTTGACCGTGATTTTTTGTTGCTGTGCGGCGGGTTGCTGGGATTCGGCCTTGATGATGATGACGTTGTCGTCCACTTCATAGCTCAGGCCCGAGGGTTTGAGGATCTCCGTGAGCACCTGGGCGATCTCTTTGTCGACCGCATTGATGTTCACTTTGTTGCTTTTGGCAAGCAGCTCATTCTTGTACAGGAATGTAAATCCGCTTTTTGCTTCGACCTGCCTGAGCACTTCCGGCAGGGAGGCGTTCTCCATCTTCAACGATATTTTATCGTTCAAGGAGCTTTGCGCACGGGCGTAGAGCCCGTATGAGCTGCAGCAGAGAAGAAATAACATCGCCACGAAGGGCGTTAGTCTACGTTTTTCTTTCATAAGCATTAAGATTAGGTGTATAAAACTTTGGCTATTACAAACGAGCGGCGGGAAAGGATTACAACCCGCGGTAAATTTTATCGTTTTATTCCCTTACTATCATAATACATGCCACAAAAAAGGCTCCCCCGGCCGGGGGAGCCTTTTTGTGTAATGCCTGATCGGGGGTTAAATCACGGCGGTTATTGCGCCGGGGACGACGAGGCGACGTAGATCTTACCCGACAGGATGGTCGCTTTGACGCCGCCGGATTTTTCGAATTTGCGCAGCACGTCCTCTATCGTTTCGTACATCTTCATTTTCCCGCTGTACACGGTCGATCTGGCGGCCTGGTCGAGGTACACCACCTCCATGTCGTACCAGCGCCCGATCGAGTGCATGATGTCTTCCAGCCGGGAGTCTTTAAAGTAGAACAATCCGTACCTCCACGCGACGAAAGGTTCTACGTCCACATTCCGGACGCTCATGTTGTTGTCCTTGTCCAGCATGGCCTGTTCCCCGGGGCGGATACGGGTTTCGGTCCCGTGCCTGTCCGAAACCGACACGGCGCCTTCGACCAGCGTGGCCTGCACGCTGGCTTCCCGGCGGTAGGCCCTCACGTTGAACGACGTTCCGGTAACGCGGACATCCATGCGGTCGGTGACGACGATGAATGGCTTGGCGGGATCTTTGGCGACTTCGAAATAGCCTTCGCCCGCGAGTTCCACGCGCCGTTGCCCGCCCGAGAACCGCGACGGAAACCGCAGCGTGGAACCCGCATTGAGCCATACGGCCGTTCCGTCATCCAATACGATCTTGTAAGTCAGTTTATTGGGAATATCAAGCGTGTACATCCGTTCTGCGGCGGCCTCCCCCGCACCGGTTTCGTCCATGCCCGTGACATTGAGTTCGCCATGGTCGTTGACCACGTTCAGCCCGGCAGCGGCCATATGCGAAACGGTGTCGAGGGCTACGGCTTCCCCCGAGGCGAGCGTGAGCACGGCCTGGTAGGCGGGGGCGGGGGCGGTTTGGGCCACCTGCACATCCTCTACGTTGCGCGTCACCAGCCAGACAGACACCGCCGCCAACGGCAGGACGACCGCCGCGGCATATTTCAGCCAGCGCGGGGCGGCGATCCGGCGTTTCGGGCGGATGATCTTCGCCAGCGCTTTTTTTGTATCGAAAGAGGCCATCAGTTCCAGCTCGCGGCTGGTCCGGCCTTTGTCGTCGAGGTCGTGCATGAGTTGCTGCAACCGGGGCGAGCCTGCGAGGATCTTTTCCACCTCTTTGCGCTGCCCCTCATCGAGCTCTTCGTTACGGTAGTCCACCAATAACTTGGCAAACCGCACGGGGTCGGCAGGGTTCATTTTTCTATGGTTTGTTTGCTTGCTTGCTAATACAATTAACTCGTCCAAAAGTATTACAAAACTACCGAATTTTGGAGGGGTTCCCCGAAAAAAAACCGATCTCCCGAAAATGCGCATATGGCGATGGTTATGATTTTTTATTTTATATTTGTTTTCCTTATTCGTTAAACCACTGACCGGAACCGTAAGATTGAATGGCATATACGGGAGAATACAGCCGATGGGTCGAGGATGGTTTCCGGTCGTTGTACCGGCCGCTGACCTATTTCGCATTCCAGTACCTGCGCGATGCGGGCCGGGCGGAGGATGTGGTGCAGGGCGTGTTCACGAAGATGCTCGACAGCCCCGTGGCCGTGCAAAGCCAGGCCCACCTGAAGCATTACCTTTACAAAGCCGTGCGGAATGCGTGCCTGAACGAACTTTCCGGTTCGTCGTTGCATTCGCGGTTGCTGGCGGGCATGTCGGAGGACGCCCCGGAGTATGACGACGACCTGTTCCATAATATCGTCCGCACGGAGATCTATTCCAGGATCATGGATGCGGTGGAAACGTTGCCCCGCGAGTGCGCGAAGGTGTTTTGGATGAGCCATATCGACCAGATGAGCAACCGGGAGATCGCCGATGCGCTGTCGATCAGCGTCAATACGGTCAAAGTCCAGAAGAACCGGGCCAGGATGCGGCTGCAAAAAATCTTAAAGGATATCTACCCCCTGATCGGCTGGATCATGGCATAAACGACCGCTCTTATCATACATTTTTTTGCGCCGTCTTACGAAAAGGCGCAAAGAAAGAGTGGTATAGGTAACGTGATTAATCCCCGACCACGAAGATCGTTTCGCCGTCGCGCTTCATCAGGTAGTGTTCGCGGGCGTAACGCTCCAGCAAGGCGTCGTCCTCGAGGCTTTCGAGCAGGGCGCTGTCTTCGGCGATGCGCTGGCGATAGTAGTCGCGCTGCTGTTCCAGGTCGCGGATGCGGCCCTTGATCTTCCAGCGGTCGAGCAGGTTGTCGCTGTCGAAAAAGGTCACCAGCAGCACGAATGCCGCGATCGTCAGTACCCATATCCGATGGGTTTTCATCAACGCTTTCATAGGTCAAACCGGTAAAAATGGTGTAGCGGGCCGTGTCCGCTGCCCAGCGCGTACTCCGCGCCGCACATCAGCGCTTTGTGCAGGTATTCCTCGGCCCGGGCGACGGCTTCCGGCAGTTCGTACCCATGCGCAAGGCCCGCCGCCACGGCCGACGAGAGCGTACAGCCCGTGCCGTGGGTATTGGGGGTGTCGATGTATTCATACTCATACGGGTACACCCGGCCGTCTTCGGTGAAAAGCATGTCGGTCAGCGTGGCCTGGCCCGTGAGGTGGCCCGCCTTGAGCAGCAGGTTGCGTGCACCCAACGCACGGAAACGCGCCGCCACACGCCCGAAATCGGCCTCTGAGGCAATCCGCTCGCCGGTCATGAATTCGGCTTCGGGAATGTTCGGGGTCACCAGGAGCGCCATCGGCACCAACCGCCGCAAGATCGCCCCGGCCGCATCTTCCGGAATCAGCCGGTCGCCCGACGTGGCCACCATCACCGGGTCCAAAACGATATTGCGCACCCCGTAGCGCTCCAGCACGTCGGCCACCGCATCCACAATTTCCCCGGTGGGCAACATGCCGAGCTTGACCGCATCGGCGCCTATATCCGAAAGCACCGCGTCGGCCTGCCCTGCGACCACCTCCGCAGGGGGCACGTGCACCGCCCGTACCCCCATGGTGTTCTGGACCGTGAGGGACGTGATCGCCGAGGCCGCATAGCATCCCAGGGCCGATGCGGCTTTGATGTCGGCCTGTATGCCCGCGCAGCCCCCGCTGTCGGAGCCCGCGATGGTCAGGAAACGGCGGTATGTCTTATGGTGTTTCATTTCTGTGGCAAAATAGTGAATTTATAACGATCTACGGGTCAAAAGTAATATTTCCCCCGGTAGTATAGCTTTTTACGGTCGAGGGGATAGACTGCTGTCGAACCGCCCGGATCGGCAGGCATGGACACGAATGCATACGTCATCAGCACGATGTCCAGAAAAACGAGCAGGGCGGAGAATACGACATTCGACATGACTACAGTATTTTTTCAATGGTGTTTATATACAATATTATACTTGCAGCATTTTTCGGGTTGCCAAGCAACCCGAGGCCTGGCCGCCCATGGCGCATAGCGCCACGGGGGTGGGCGCCAGGCCAAAATATACAATCAGTGCAACGCAGTATATAGTTACCTTTTCAATGCACGGCTCTGCGGGATCAGAAATGCGTAAACCCGTGCCAGTCCGTGTCGACCGCCGCGCCGTCGCGCAGCCATTCGATCTGCGGCGCCCCGGCCACAATGCGGCCCACTACATAGACCTCGCCTATCTCGCGGCGGAATTCTTCCAGCGCCGCCGCCGCATCCACGGTGAACAGCAGTTTATAGTCTTCGCCCGCCGCGAGCGCGTCCTCCAGCGTATGGTCGGTCGGTATGTCGTTCAATTCCACCTGTGCGCCCACGCCCGAAGCCTTCAGGACGTGCACCAGGTCGGAGGCCAGGCCGTCCGACAGGTCGATCATCGCGTGCACCTCGCTGCGTGCGCCGAGCCATTGGCCCTGCCGCACGTGCGGCTCCGGGTTGTGGTGCTCATGCGCGAGCGGCGAGCCGCAGTCGCCCGCCAGGATATGCCGCAACCCTGCGCCCGATGCGCCCAGGCGGCCCGTGACGCACACCAGGTCGCCCTCACGTGCGCCGCTGCGCCGTTTGATATTCGCGTCCGGGACGACGCCTATCGCCACTACGTTCACCGCCACGCCGGCGTGCGATACGGTCGTGTCGCCGCCCGCCAACGCCACACCGTAGCGTTCGGAAAGCTCGCGGTAGCCTTCCATGAACCCTGCGGCCCATTCGCCCGTACACTCCGCCGGGAGCCCCAGCGACAACAGCGAAGCCACGGGCCGGGCACCCATCGCCGCCACGTCGCTCAGGTTGACGGCCAGTGATTTGCGGCCTATTTCGCGGGCCGTGGCGGCTTCGCGCAGGAAATGCGACCCCTCGACCAGCATATCGGTGGTGACGACCATCGAGCGTCCGTCGCCCAGCGGCATCACCGCACAATCGTCGCCGATGCCTTCGATGCCGTAGCCGAAACCGCTGCCTCCGACGGCCGAAAAGGCCGCCCGTATCCCTTCTATGAACCCGAATTCGCCCACACCCCTCAATTTACAGGCAAAAATACGCTAAAATTTCCTACT
>JAVBNK010000027.1:0-9343 GCA_031551595.1 Rikenellaceae bacterium
CTTGAGGGCAGCGTTGGATAGGAGTGTGAAAGACTGCGCAGCGGTCTTACGTCCCGCGGTCCCGGTATCTTTGGTGCCGCCCCGCAGCCGCAGGATGTGAATGAATGAGCGGGGGAGGAAGTTTGCAGAAAACTATGGAAAAGAAAACGATATTGGAAGTGCGCGGCCTGCACGCCACGGTGGCGGGCAAGGAGATCCTTCGCGGGATCGACCTGACGGTGCGCGAGGGCGAGGTCCATGCGATCATGGGCCCGAACGGCTCGGGCAAGAGTACCTTCGCTTCGGTATTGGCCGGCAGCGAAAAATATGAGGTTACGGCCGGTACGGTGGAGTATTACGGGCGTAATTTGTTCGATCTGAACATCGAGGAGAGGGCCCGCGCGGGGATATTCCTGGGGTTCCAGTACCCGGTGGAGATCCCGGGGGTGACGATGGCCAATTTCATGAAGATCGCGGTGAACGAGCGCCGTAAGTACCTGGGCCTCGATCCGATGACGCCGGGCGAATTCCTCCGGGCGATGCGCGAGAAGGGTGCGGTCGTCGAGCTGGACGCCAAACTGACGGGCCGCGCGGTGAACGAGGGTTTCTCGGGCGGCGAGAAGAAGAAGAACGAGATCTTCCAGATGGCGATGCTGGAGCCCAAGCTGGCGGTGCTGGACGAAACGGACAGCGGTCTGGATATTGACGCGCTGCGGATCGTGGGCACGGGCGTCACGAAGCTCAAGCGCGAGGATAACGCCACGGTGGTCATCACGCACTACCAGCGTTTGCTGGATTACATCGTGCCGGACTACGTGCATGTGCTGTACAAGGGCCAGATCATCCACTCGGGCGGCAAGGAGCTGGCGTTGCAGCTGGAGGAACAGGGTTACGATTGGCTGATCAACCGGTGATGGAACGCACGACGCAGCATAAGTTATTGGAGCTCTACCTGTCGAACCAGGAGCTGATCGGCGAATGGTTTCCGGCGGGGTTCAACCGTGCACGCAACGGGTTTGTGGAGCGGCTGAAGCTGGAACCGTTGCCGGGGGCGCGTGACGAGCGTTACCACCTGACCGATATCGGGTCGCTGTACGGACGCGACTGGGAATACTAGTTCACCCCGCCCGCCGTGGACGCCACGCAGCGCGTATGCGGCGGCGAAGGCCCCGGGGGCGATGCCTACCGGACGGTGATGCTGAACGGGTTCACGGACGGTACGCTGGCCGAGAGCGACGGTGGGATGGTCTACGGCAGCTTGCGTGCGGCGGCTTCGGTACGCGGCCGCGAGGTGACGGACTATTTCAATACGGCCACGGCCGGTGAAGGCGAGGTGGAGCCGCTGGCGGGGCTGAACACGGTTTTCGTGCAGGACGGCATGTACCTGCATGTGCCCGACGGGGTGAAACTGGACTACCCGGTGGTGGTGGATTGCCGCTATGCCTCGGACGAGGAGGCGCTGGCCTGCTTTGCACGCATGTTGATGATTTTCGGGGCGGGCAGCTCGGCCGAGGTGGTCGTGTTGCACCGCAGTACGGGCGACGGCGCCGGTTTTCTGGTGAATGCCGTGAGCGAGGTGTTCGTGGGCGGGGGCGCCGATGTGCGGATCACGGAGTTTTCATGCATGAACCCCCGGAGCACGCTCCTGCACGGCGGTTTCGTGTCGCAGCAGGGGGATGGACGGTTGTCGCTGGTTTCGGTCGCCTCGGGCGGCGAGGCCACGCGGATATATTATGACGCAGGGCTGAAAGGCTCGCACGCGGAACTCGATTTGCACGCGCTGTGGCTTGCCGGCGGTGCGGAACGTAAGGATTTTTACGTCAGGGTGAATCATTCGGCCCCGGATTGCAAAAGCCGCGAGTTGGTGAAAGGTATCGCGTCGGGCGACGGCGTGGGGTCGTTCACGGGGCGGGTCTATGTGGCCCGCGACGCCCAGCGCACCGAGGCGTTGCAGCAGAGCCGCAACATCGAGATGAACGCCGGGGCGAGGATCTACACGCGGCCGCAGTTGGAGATCTATGCCGACGACGTGAAATGCAGCCACGGGGCTACGGTGGGGCAGCTGGACGACCAGGCAGTGTTCTATATGCGCCAGCGCGGCATCGACCCGCAGACCGCCCGGCGGATGCAGCTGGAAGGCTTCGTGCATGACGTGACTTCGCGTGCGGGGTTCGCTCGTGAATTCATCGATGAGTTGATACAAAGCAGGATAAGTGTATTGTAGTGTTTGACCTTAAAAAAATACGCAGCGATTTCCCGATCCTGGACCGCGAGGTCTACGGCCGTCCGCTGGTCTACCTGGACAGCGGCGCGACGGCCCAGAAGCCGCGCGTGGTGCTTGAACGGATGGATGAGGTCTACCGCACGGTCAACGCCAACGTCCATCGCGGGGTGCATTACCTGAGCGAACGGTGTACGGAGGCCTATGAGGCTGCCCGCGAGGAAGTCCGCACGTTTATCAATGCCTCTTCGCGCGAGGAGGTGGTTTTTACGGCGGGGGCGACGGCGGCGATCAACACGGTGGCGTACAGTTTCGGCGAGGGGATCATCGGGCCGGGCGACAACGTGGTGGTCAGCGGCATGGAACACCATTCGAACATCGTGCCGTGGCAACTGGTGTGCGGACGGCGGGGTGCGGAATTGCGCGTGCTGCCGTTCACGGACGAGGGGGCGCTGATGACCGGGGAACTGCCGGGTTTGCTGGACGGACGTACCCGCATCGTGGCCGTCACCCAGGCGTCGAATGTGCTGGGCACGCGGCCCGACCTGCGCCCGATTATCGATATGGCCCACGGGCGGGGTATCCCGGTGCTGGTGGACGGCTGCCAGGGCGTGGTGCATGGCGGCGTGGACGTGCAGGCGCTGGGTTGCGATTTTTACGCGTTTTCGGGGCATAAATTATACGGGCCCACCGGTGTGGGCGTGCTGTACGGCCGCCGCGAGTGGTTGGAGCGTATGGAACCTTTCATGGGCGGCGGCGACATGGTGGGTACGGTGAGTTTCGGACACACGACCTGGGCCGAGTTGCCGCTTAAATTCGAGGCAGGCACGGCGAACTATGTGGGTGCGATCGGCCTTGCCGCGGCGATAAACTATGTGCGTGGCCTCGATGCGCAGGCTGTGGCGGCCCATGAACACACCCTGCTGGAACGCGCCACGCAACGGTTGCAGGCGATCGGCGGAGTGCGGATCTACGGAACTGCGCCGGATAAGTGCAGCATCGTTTCATTCCGTGCCGAGGGCGCCCACCCGCTGGATATAGGGATGATACTGGATAAGTTGGGCGTTGCGATCCGCACGGGTACGCATTGTGCCGAACCGCTGATGAGGCGTTATGGCGTGGAAGGGATGTGCCGTGCGTCGATGGCGGTGTATAATACGATGGAAGAGGTCGATGCGATGGCGTCCGGTGTGGAGCGTGCATTAAGGATGTTAAGGAGTTAATAAAATGGCATTTGTAGAGATTGAGGGGCTTGACGGCGCAGGCAAATCGACCCAGGTGGCGCTGTTGAAGGAGTACCTCGGCCGGAAGGGTGTAAGGTATGAGTACCTGCATTTCCCGCGTTTCGACGCACCGTTTTACGGCGAGCTGATCGCACGTTTCCTGCGGGGCGAATTCGGCAGCGCGGACAGGGTGGACCCTTACCTGGTGGCGTTGCTCTACGCGGGCGACCGCGCCGACGCCCGGGAATTGATCGAAGGATGGCTGGCCGAGGGAAAATTCGTGATCCTGGACCGCTACGTCTACTCGAACGTCGCCTACCAGTGCGCAAAACTCGACGGCCGGGCCCGCGAGGCGTTGATGCGTTGGATCCTGGAGTTTGAATTCGGCTATAACCGCCTGCCGCAACCCGACACGGCGCTGTTCCTGGACGTGCCCTTTTCGTTTACGGAGCGCAAACTTGCGGAAGGCCGCACGGGCGACGACCGCAGCTACCTGAAGGGCGGCACGGACATCCATGAGGAGTCGCTCGCCCTCCAGCGGCGTGTCCGTGAGGTGTATATGGAGCTGGCCCCGCAGCGTGCGGATTTTAACATAGTGGGTTGCGCGACGCCGGAAGGGGAAATGCTGCCTCCGGAAGAGATATTTTCGATGATCAGGGAACACATAAATAAATTGCTGTGACGGCCATGAAATCCAAACGCATTCTGATTACCGTGATCCGGGTCCTGCTGGGGCTGTTGTTCATTTTCTCCGGTTTCACGAAGGGCGTCGATCCGATAGGCTCGGGGATCAAACTGGGTGAGTATATCTTCTATTTTGGGTTTGATTTCCTGAAAGGGCTCGTGCTCTATTTCGCCATCCTGCTCTCCACATTGGAGATCGTGCTGGGCTTCATGCTTGTTTCCGGTATCCGGCAACGGCTTGCGGCGGCCGTTTCGGCGGTTTTCATGTCGGTCATGACCCTGTTCACGCTGTTCATCGCGCTGACCAATCCGGTGCCGGATTGCGGATGTTTCGGCGAAGCGCTCAAACTGTCGAACTGGGCGACGTTCCTTAAGAATATCCTGCTGCTGTTGCCGATGAGCCTTGTCGTGGCGTTCGATTCGTGGCTTAGTCCGGTCCGCAGGAACAGGACGGCCGATTTTATATGGATCGGGATGTTTGCGGCCGTTTCGGTCTTCATCAGCGTGTACGGTATCCGCCACCTGCCGATGATCGATTTCCTTCCCTATAAAAAAGGGGTGAACATTCCGGAGAAGATCCGTTCGCGGTCGCACGACGGCGAAACCCGTTTGCTTTACCGCGACCTGCAGACCGGCGAGGTCCGTGAGTTTGCCATCACCGACACGACGTGGTACGACACGTCGCGTTGGGAATATGTCGATACGGTGGTTCCTGGTCGGGATGCGGACTTCGGCGCTGGCAATTTTGCGATCCTGGATGTCAATGAGGATGTGACCCTGCAATTGGTCGACCGTCCGGGCGTGCTGTTCCTGCTGTGCGTGTCGGATCCTGCGAAGCTGCAGGCGCGTTGTTCCGGGGCGTTGTGCGATGCGGCCCGCGAGGCGATAGGCCGCGGCTATCGCGTGATTGCGATCACGCCGGTTCCGAACGGCGGCCAGAAGCGTACGATGGTCATCGACCAGAATACGGTCGTCGAATATTACAATATCGACGACGTGGTGCTGAAGAGTTTTCTCCGTGCCCGAGCGGGGCTCGTGGTGTTGCGCGACGGGACGATCGTCGATAAATTCCACTGCGACGACATCCCGGAAACCGGCCGCTTCCCCGACTATTCGGAATAGATTCACGCGGGTTCGGGATAAGGCGTTTCGGCTAATACTTTTGTCTCCGTTGTTGTATCAGGTCGCCTTGCCCCGGGTTCATGTTGCCGATTTTTTCAACACCGGTTTTAGTGCAGGTGCCCCCTGCCCGTTACTTCCTTTTTCGGCCAGTGCTCCCGCCCGGTCTTTCGGCCGCCCTCGGGTGCAAAGGCCGGTCTTGCGCCCGTCTTACAAGCCGGTCGCCCAGAGGCGATCCTGAATTTACCCCGATTCACGTTAGGTTGCAGGCTTCTCCGGCCTTTTCAGGTGGCGGTTAAATCCCCGCACCCTGCAAAGCCTTCACCCGGCCGGAGCCGCCAGGTGCGGTAAGGCGGTACGATACAAAATTTTATGCAAATCTGCGCCGGAGCAACAAGAAACAGGACCTTGAGAAAGACTGTTCCCGTGCCGTCGAGCGCCTCCGCTCGCTCGGGATTATGATCAACGGCAGTTTCGTTTTCGGACTCGACGGCGACGACCGCGACGTGTTCCTCCATACGGTCGATTGGAGTGTGAGCCACGGCATCACAACGACCACCTTCCATATCCTGGCCCTCTATCCGGGCACCGCGCTTTTCCGGGAAATGGAACGCCGGGGAAGGATAGTCGCCAGAAACGGGGATCTCTATGACACGCGCCATGTGGTCTGCCGTACGGCCTCTCTGAGGGCCGCAGAGTTGGAGGAGGGGTACAGCCGGGCTTACCGGGAATTTTATTCGTGGCCGAATATTGTCAGTGCAAGCCGGATCCACGATTCTTTCAAACACCAGTTAAGACATTTTTTCTATACCGGCGGGTGGGAAAAATTCGAACCGCTATGGAATTTCATCATCAAAACCGGAGGACTGAACCCAATGCTCCCGCTGCTTGAATCGATCCTCTCGGAAGTAGAACCGCGATCCGCAAGCCCGGCCGCGACACAAATAACCCGACCCACGGAGTATATAATTTAACGTGAGTTCGACGAATTATAACGCGATGGATATTAGGTAAATAGCGGAGTTTTTGAGTATCTTTATGTTGCTAAAGCATAAGATATTAACTCAAAACTACCGCTATGATTACCGCTGATAAAGTTATTGAAATTTATTCACTTGCCGATGATTTCTGCAAGATATTTTCGGCTCAACTTCGCCAGTATCAACTCCCAGCTCGCACAACCACACGAAAATATCATCGCCATGTCACGCTTTGCGATGCGGAGGTAATCACAATCCTGATTCTTTTCCATTTGTACGGTTATCGCTGTCTGAAGCATTTTTATCTGGGCTATGTGTGCCAGCATATGAAAGATATGTTTCCTAAAACGGTGTCATACAATAGATTTGTCGAACTACAACAATCGGTTACGCTTCCTCTGGCCATCTTTCTGAAAGAGGTTCTGCTGGGTGAATGCACGGGAATCTCGTTTGTCGATTCGACTCTGCTACGGGTGTGCAAACCGCAACGGATCCACGCCCACAAGGTATTCCGGGGCATTGCCACACGGGGGCATTGCTCAGTCGGTTGGTTCTTCGGATTCAAGCTCCATTTGATCTGCAACGAGCGGGGCGAACTGCTCAACTTTGTGTTCACGCCCGCCAACACCGATGATCGTCAACCGCTTGATTACGCATCGTTTATGAAGAACGTCAAAGGTGAACTGGTCGGCGATAAGGGGTATCTCTCTGCCAAACTCTTCGAGCGACTGTTTGTCGATGGAATTCAACTGATTACCAAAATCAAAAAGAACATGAAGAACTCTTTTATTTCCGTATATGACAAGCTGCTGCTCCGTAAACGCGCTATCATTTAAACAATTAACGACGAGCTGAAGAATATCTGCCAGATCGAACACTCGCGGCATCGAAGTTTCTTCGGGTTCCTGTCAAACGCATTGGCAGCCCTGGCGGCATACTGTTTCTTGCCTAAAAAACCTTCGATAAATATCCAGTTTGAAACATCTAATCAGTTAACATTGTTTTTGATTAGAATTCGTCGAACTCACGTTAAGTTAGAAGTCGGAAATTCCAAAAATCGTTTGGATATCCTGTTGAGATGGAATGAAAATTGCATGTATAGAATCGATTACACAAGGTAATTCATATAATCACAAACCAATGACATTATGAAATTGAATATCCGAATCGCGGCCCTCCTGCTCGCGGCAATGACGGCCGCATTTACAGCCTGCAACCGGCCGCAGGGCAGGCAGGAAAACAAAGCCGCCGTCCAGGCGGCCGACATCAAATCCCAACGCATGTACGCCCGCGCTGTCGAAGGTGCCATCTGGGGCATGCCGCTGGTCAACGTCGACTATATGCGGCAGGCCTATTTCAAAGCCGGAGCTAAATACAACGACGCCATTTTTTGGTCGAATCCCAACCCATGGATGAACCAAACGACCACGCCCAACCACTCCACCTCGTATGTGATGTTTTTCACCAACCTGAAAGACGGACCGGTCGTTGTGGAGATTCCCGCAGCCACGGAGCAGGCGCTTTACGGAACGCTGATCAATTGCTGGAACGAGCCGATGATCAATGTCGGCAATACGGGTTACGATAAGGGCAAGGGGGCTAAATACCTGATGCTTCCTCCGGGCTACGCGGGGAAAATCCCTGCCGGATACGTGCCCGTGCAATCGACGAACTACAATCACTACAGCTTGTTGCGCATCATTATCAAAACCCAGGGCGCGGAAGATGTGAAAAAGGGCATCGAGTATCTGCATACATTGAAAATATATCCGTTGGCCGACGCGGCTTCGCCCAAGCCCATCCAATTCATCGACGTGGCGGGCAAACCGTTCGAAGCCGTACCCGAATACAACGCCAACTTCTATACTTCGATGGCCCGGATGATCGGCGAAGAGCCCGTGCACGACCGCGACCTGGCGATGATGGGGCAGCTCTATATCCTTAACATAGGTAAAGACCTGATATTCGATCCGGATGCGGAAACAAAAACGTTGCTCGACAAGGCCGCCGAAGAGGCCCACCAGTGGATGATGGAAGGGTATGCCACCAACGGCACTCCGATCTGGCCCAAAGAGGGCCGCCGCTGGACCTTCCTGCTCGATATCCCGCTGGCCGAAGGTACGAAAGTAACGTTTGTCGAACCGGGCAAAGACCTGCGCGTGGACGTGCGCGCCGCCGCATGGTTCGCCATGTTCGGACCGGTGGTTCCCCCTCCTCCCCAGCTCTATGTCAAGTCGTATGAAACCCGTGACGGCAAACGCCTGAACGGCAGCGACACCTACTCTTTGCATGTGCCCGCCGATGTGCCTACCACGCAATTCTGGGCGGTGGACGTGTATGACGCCGCAACCGGTGCATTCATCCGCGAAACGCCCATCGTAGGGTTGGATTCCTATAAACAGGATCTTGTGAAGAATGCCGACGGGACGGTGGATGTATATTTCGGCCCGAAAGCCCTCGCCGGAAAAGAATCCAACTGGATTCCGACTACGGAAGACAAGCCGTTCTTCGTGATGTTCCGCATCTATGGCCCGGAAAAGGGCGCCGTGGACGGAAGCTGGGTGCTCGACGACATCGAGAAAGTGAAATAAACGTACGTTCGCGGACCGGATGCGGCGAGAAGGTTTTTTCGCAGGCAGCCGCACCGGAAGCGCAACGACAACAGAACCTTGCAAGTGGTTCGGGCGGGGCTTGTTTCGGCAAGCCCTGCTTTTTTATACCCAATGGACGGCAACGTGCGAAAAGTGAACACAAATTACAAAACATCACTTACATGTACCGGAAATTGATGTTATGCATGTGATGTAAATAATTCTTCCAAAGTGCATTGCCGCAACCCGCCGGGCAGGGATAAACGCATGAAATCCAGGACCGCAAAAAAGCACATTCACACTTCATCTCCCTGTCCGGAAGGACAAACCGGAAGCCGACGGGACAACTCCCATCTCCGCCCGCATCGTCTGTAGCGGGGAAAAATATCCTGTTTCGCCCTCCGTTTCCCCGCCTCCTTGCTGGTATCGTCGCGATCGGAAGGCGAACCCGGGCACTGAGGGTTCGCCGGTTCAATGTCTAAGGGTTCGATTCCCCGCCGGTTTGGTTACCCATGCGATGCATGGGTTTCCTCCTCGCGGCCCGGC
>JAVBNK010000026.1:0-3813 GCA_031551595.1 Rikenellaceae bacterium
ACCGCCGACTTGAAAAACAAACATATGGGGGATAAAATATAACAGATCTCCCCGTCCGGCCGTTTTCACTTCCTGCGGCTGCGGGGGTCGGCGACAAAGTCGCCGGGCCGCAGGAAGTGGCGATTTCACAGAAATCGCAAAACCAAACGATTTATGAAACCCGAACAGACCGTATATACCGAGCAACAGGAAACGTCCAAGGCGCTTTCCGGCCCCCTGTTCGCAGGCGACCGGGTACTGTGGGTGATCGTGGCCACGCTGATGATCCTCTCGCTGCTGGTGGTCTACTCGGCCACCAACTCCAAGGTCTACGTCGACGCCGGCGGCGACACGACCCACTACATGATGAACCAGTTCAAGTACATCGTCCTCGGGCTGGGCATCATCTTCATCGTCCACCGCATCAATTACCAGGTCTACGCACGTTTCGCCGCGCTGGCCTTCATCGTCGCCCTCGGGCTGCAATTGCTGACCTTCGTCACCGGCGTCGACCTGAACGGCGCCAAACGGGCGCTCCAGGTGCCGCTGATGGGCCTGACGTTCCAGCCCTCGGACTTCCTCAAGGTGACCCTGGTGGTGGTGCTGGCCCGCCAGCTGGCGCAACGCCAGACCATCATCAACAAAATAAAACTGCTGCCGCAGTTCTTCTCGGCCAAAAAGAACCGCAACCGCAAAAGCGTCGAGTTCAAATTCGACGCCGACAAGAACCTGGGCATCCTGCGCACGACCACCATCCCGCTGCTGCTGCCCGTGGCGCTGGCCTGCGTGGCGATCATGCCCTCGAACCTCTCGACGGCCGCCATCGTCTTCGCCTCGTGCTGGATCATGCTCTATATCGGCCGCGCCAGGATGAGCGAACTGGTGCGGCTGGGGATATTGGTCGTGGTGGGCGGCATCATCGCCATCATGCTCATGTCCGCCTTCAACATCGCCCGCGGACGCACCTGGATGTCACGGATCAAACAATTCTCCGGCATCGAGAACGTGGTCGCCACGCCCGGCGCCGCTCCCGAAGCCGTCGACCAGGACGACGCGCAGGCCGAAAACGCACGCATCGCCATCGCCTCGGGCGGGCTGATCGGCAAAGGCCCCGGACGAAGCACCCAACGCGCACGGCTGTCGCATTCCTACTCCGACTTCGCCTATGCGTTCGTCGTCGAAGAGTACGGCGTGGTCGGGGCGATCGCTGTGCTGATGCTCTACCTGTGGCTCTTCTTCCGCACCATCGTGATCTTCCAGCGGTGCGGGACGGCATTCCCGAGCCTGCTGGTGCTCGGGCTGGGGCTGATGATCTTCCTGCAGGCGGCCATCAACATGCTCGTTTCCACCGGGTTGTTCTTCGTCACGGGCCAAAACCTGCCGCTGGTCAGCATGGGCGGCTCGTCGGTCATCTTCATTTCGCTCTCGCTGGGAATGATCCTCGGCGTGAGCCGCCAGATGCAGGAAAAGACCCTCGACAAACCCAAAGGCGAATCCCTGCTCGAAAAATAGCGACGGGCAGTCCGTAAAAAGCGGTAACTCTGCCCTTAAGAAGCGGAGTACCACTTCCGTAAACGGGCTTGCAGTCCGTCGGCAAAGTCCTCCCCGCCCACCGCCGCTCACGCGGCGGGAGAGTCCATAATAAACAACCCCGCAACAACCGACGCTGCGAACGGGGGCAGAACCAGGTTTACCTGAGTTATACCGGGCCGCGGGGAGGAAACCCATGGGCAGCATGGGTAACTGAAACTGCGGGGTATTCAAAAGCGCAGTTGCCTGCGGCAACTGCCAACCGACGCCAAGCCGGGAGTGATTGAGTTCGCCCGGATGACCGGGCCGCGAAAGAGGAAAAGCCTGCAATGCAGGCTTACATCCGCGGCCCGCGCCTTCGGCGCGCCCCCGCAGCCGCGGGATGGATATGCAAAACGCAGGAAACTGCAGGGGAATTAAACCCGTAGAGATTAAAAAAATCCCGGCAGAGTGATTCCGCCGGGACTTTCGCCATTTTATAACCTACCTGCCGCCGTAACGGTCGTAAGTTTCTTTGTCCTTCGCATACTGCTCCCATTGCGTGAGCAGGCGGAGGTTCGCAGCGGCTTCGGGAGTTGCGGCCACTTTGTCGAGATACATCCTGGCCCCGGCGTAGTCGCCCGTCAGCAGGTACAGCACGCCCAGGTTGTTCCACGCACCGGGGTGCGAAGCGAACGGTTCGAGGTAACGGCGGGCCGAGGCCGCATCGCCGCGTTCGAGCAGCATGGCCGCCTCGTTGAGGTTGGCCACGGTATCGGCAGGGAACATCCGTACCGCCACGTCGAACACCCGGTTGAACTCCTCGCTGCCCTTGGGATAGGTATTCGCCACCAGGAACATCTCATTGAGGCTCAGCAGGGCCGGATTAGCCTTCAACTTTTCCTTGCCCTCATCCACGCTGAACGCGCGAACGGTGTAGCAGAGGCGGTATTCCACCCTCCGCAACTGCGGGAAATAGTTTTTCAGCAACTCCGGATAGCTGCCCAGCGCCTTGAGTTTTTGTTCTTTGGCCTCGGGAGCCGCATTGCCGTCGATAATGGCCAGGATAGCGTCACGGCCTGCGATGTCCGACTTTCCGACCAGCGTTTTCAGGCCTTCCCAATCTTCGGCCCCCGAACTGGCATGGAACATCGAAGCCGGATAACCGTACGCCTTTTGCAGGTAGCTGCGCAGGGCGTCGGCACGCTGCCCGGAGAGGCGTTGGTTGACGGCATAGCTCCCTTCGGGCGAAGCATAGCCGCGCAGCACGATCGAGTCGATGACGACGGCTTTATCGCCGCGCAGGCCGTCGAGCATTGTGCGGATCTTGCCCAACTCGCGGGAATTGTTGCGGAAATCGCCCAGGATAACCGATCGGCCCGCCGGAAAGTCGAGGAAAGCTTCGCCACCCATACGGCGGTTCTTGACCGCCTCGACGGCAGGGGTAAGGTAAGTGACCGCAGGTTTTCCCGAAGGTTTCACGGGTTCGGCCGGGCGCAGCGCCGCCAGGGCGACCGATCCGGCCGGGGTATGCCGCAGGGCGCAGCCGTAAATATCTTCCCGCAAGGCAAGTTCCGCACCCGCCATCCAGGGCTCGTAGGCCGTGGCGGCCTTGTAGGGGATCACGGCAGGACCATATACCGTAGCGGCGTTATAGGGAAGCCTGCCATGGAAACGCGCGGCACGCCGGTCGGCTTTCCTGCGGTTGGACCCGCCGACCACCACGGGCGGGAGCGCGCGCTCGTTGCCCCCGGCGCGTATCACGGGCGTGAGCACGATGGCTTCGGTGCGGTGCAGGGCGGCTTTCGTAGCGTCCACCTGCATCGATACGGTGATCCGGCCGTCGGAATAGGCCGAAGTCACGTCATGGGCCGCGATGCGCCCGTCGGGGGTCTTCACCTGGGCCTGCGCCGCCGCAGCCAGCAGCAAGGCCATATAAAAGAATCCTTTTTTCATAGCGTCAGAATATCATGAATATCAGGCTGAGCCCCGCTTTGGTGGGGCCCCAATAGTTTTTATGGCCGCTTCCGATCTTCGTGCCGCAGGTCACGCAGGTGTACTTGTCGTAGTCGACCCGCGCGTAACCGGCCCCGAGGGTGAATTCGAGGCCCCAGCGGTTCGAGAGGATCCACTGGTAACCCCACGAGAGGCCCGCGCCGTAGAATTCGCCCTGGTAGTTGTGGTCCTTCAGGTCGGGCCACAGGCCGAAAGGCATATCGACATGGTTGATGTTGAACTGCCCGCCGTGGAGGTGCACCCCGAAAAAATGACCGTTGAAGGCCTCGCATGTCCACCAACGGAGTTCGGGCTGTACGAGTAAGTGTT
>JAVBNK010000181.1:0-14485 GCA_031551595.1 Rikenellaceae bacterium
GCGTCGGCTGCTTCGGGGTTCATTAGTCGTTTCATAAGTGTCCTATTCCCCGCCGCTTGCGGCGTATTCATTCATTTCCGAGGGGGGACGACTCTTTTGGCATCGGGCCGCAGGCAATCGTAGTTTTTGTGATACTCCACAGGTTGTTTCGGGGGTGTTTATTACCATGAGTGCCCGGATTTGCGCCAGTTAAGCCCGAGATACTGCCGGACCCTATCGGGCGGGGTGAATGTGCGGCGGGCGGTGGCTTCCGGGTCGCCGCTTTCTTCGTTATAGACGCGCCGCAGGAACACGTCCATCGCCTCGCCCACCTCGATCGGGTGGCGGTCGGGGTCATGGAAACGTATCGTACGCTGTCCCCACAGTTCGGTGTTGAGCCCGTGCAGGAATTCCGTGCCGCGCTCCGAGAGGGTCGCATGGATCGTGTCCGGGTCGCGGGTTTCGAAGCAAAGTTCGAAACGGCTCGTGCTTGCGGCGTTCTCAATGTTGCCGCGCCCGAGTTTCGCCGGGATGACGTTCCCGTCCATAATCTGCCAGAGGGCGAAACCTTCCTTGAAAATGAGATTCAGGCCTCCGAAATCGGCCACGACGGCCAGTTTGAGCACACCTTCGTAGAAATTGCGCAAACGGGCGGCATCCTTGACGAAGAGTACGTGCCTGCAGTGTTGCAGGGCCCGTGGCGATCAGCGTTTTTGAATGTCGTTGAAGAGCGTTTGCAGGTAGGCTTTGCCCAGCGTGAGCAGCGAATCGGGGCCATGGCCCTCCATGACGAGCGGCTGCCTGGCCGCACAGTCGTAGACCGCCGTGCCTTCCGGCGAGATGAACCCCAACCCGTCCGGGAATGAGTAAAAGGCGTATGGTCGGTAGCCGGGGGCCAGGATGTCGCGGCTGAACGGGAAACCGTCGTATGGGATGCCCAGTTGTGCGAGCAGCGTGGCGGCCATATCGGTCTGCGAGCAGAGGGTGGCAATGCGTGCCGGGGTTTTGACCGCCCCGCCGGTCCACACCGCGAAAATGTCGTGGCGTGCCGGCGCGTAGGCGGGCGTATCCCACGGCCAGCGCATGTTGTGGTCGGGAATCAGCACCAGCAGTGTGTTGTCCCACGCCGGGGTCCGGCGCAGGGCGTCGATGAAGTTGCCGAGGCACTCGTCGGTATAGGCCACCGAGTTGAGGTAACGGTCCTCGAACCGGTTGAGCGGCACCTCGAAAGGC
The DNA here is from genome assembly GCA_031551595.1 of Rikenellaceae bacterium. Lineage (GTDB taxonomy): Bacteria > Bacteroidota > Bacteroidia > Bacteroidales > Rikenellaceae > JAVBOW01. Next base: position 1,213 of record JAVBNK010000181.1, read on the forward strand.
TCGTGGCTGCTCAGCGTCAGGAATATTTTCATCCACGGGCCTGCGCCGGCTTTGCCGATCTGTTCGAGCAGGCGCGGGAAGGCTACATGGTCGGGCGCACCCCACTTGTTGAGCAGTTCGGTGACCGGGAAATCGCGGTCGGAAGTGATGTCGGCGATCCCCTGCGAGACGATGTAGGACCGGATGCCTGCGAAATTCACGTCGCCCCCGTAGAGGAACGATTGGTCGTCGTAGCCCGCCCCGCGCAGCGTCCCTGCCAGCGACGGCAGGCGTTGCGATTTTGCGGGATATTTGATGAGCGACATGGCGGGTTGCGCCGGGTAGCCGCTCAGTACGGCCGGAAGGCCCCGGTCGGTGCGGAAACTGCTGGCATACATGCGCTCGAACAGCACTCCCTCTGCGGCCAGGCGGTTCAGATGCGGGGTCACGTCGGGACGTTCCAGCGCCTGCTTGCCGAAACTTTCGAGCAGGATCACCACGATGTCGGGCCTCCGGGTGCGGAGCAGTTGCGGCAGGCTGTCCACGGCTGCGGCGGTGGTGTCGGCCGGGACCGGGGAGGCCATCTCTTCGAACAGCCGGCGGGCCTTTTCCTCATCCATGAAACGGTATTGCCGGTCGAAATCCTCTTTTTTACCCATCGACGAGAAGAGGCTGAAGCAGGGGTTGACGGCGGCATGGTTGAGGTACATGCTCTGGCTGAAATAGGCGCTGCCCACGTTCATCGTCGAGGTGCCTATGCCTCCGCGGATCAGCACGAACATCACCCCCGTCGCCAGCGGGAAAAGCGCCATCTCGCCGACGCTACGCTCGTTGAACTGGATGGTCCGCGTCATAGGCCTGACGGCAAACCGGTCGAGCAGCACATACTGCCCCACGGCCCAGGCCGCACCCGCCACGAGCAGCATGGCCACCGTCCATACCGGCACGCTCGCCACGGCGTCCTTCGGGTAGGCCAGGTAGTTAAGCACCGTGGCGTCGATGCGGAATCCCCAATGCGTATAAAGTTCCAGGTCGGAGATGAATACCAGCGCCACCACGGCGGCCGCCACGGCCGACCATATCCTCAGAATGCGGGCCGTGATCCTGGTTTTCACCGGGAAGCACGCCGCCGCCCACAGCGCCAGTGCAGGCACGGCGCACAGGTATCCGGCTACGGCCAGCGCCATCGGCAGCGAGTGCCACCATGCGGCCAGGCATCCGCCCGGCCCTTCGGCCGCCGAGAGCCTCCAGTGATAGATCAGGAAAACGGGTGTCTGCAACAGCAGCGTCCCCAGGAAAACGAGGTAGTACCGCAGTAACGTTTTGATGTTCTTCATCGTGTAATACAGCTATATCCCGCGGCAGGCAGGAGGTTACGTCCGGTAAAGATATTTAAAAATCGGGGATTATCGTATGTAAGGAAGCTATTTGCAACCTTGTATGGCAGGTCGTCAGCCCGCAGCCACCCCCGGCGAAGGGAAGAAACGCCCGGCCGCTGCTTCGGTTTAGCTTCGCCGGCTGCGGATGCCGCCCGGCGCTTGGGTCAGAACAGCGTTTGCGTGCCCTGCTCCAATTCCAACAGTTTCTTTTTGCGCCATATCCCGCCGCCGTAGCCGGTCAGGGTGCCGTCCGTACCGATCACCCGGTGGCAGGGCAGCAGGATCGAAATTTTATTCCTTCCGTTGGCGTTGGCCACCGCCCTGACGGCCGACGGCATTCCCAGCCGCCGTGCCTGGTCGGCGTAGGTGGCCGTGGCGCCGTAGGGGATATCGCGCAACCCGAGCCATACCCTGACCTGGAAATCGGTCCCTATGGGGTCCAGCGGCAGGTCGAATTCGCGCAGCTCACCCCTGAAATAGTGTTCCAGCTCTTCGCGCAACGGGCCGAAAAGAGGATTTTCACCCTGCACGAGCGGGGCCTTCAGGGTGCCGGCCAGCTGGCGCAACTCGGTATCGAGCGCCTTGTAGTCGGCATATTCCAACATGCAGATGCCCCGGTCGGTGGCCCCGGCGACCATCGTGCCCAGCGGGGTTTCGATGCGTGCGATGTGGATGATGCGCTTGTCCTTGCTGTGCAGGGGCGATACGCCGATGATCTGCCGGAACATGCTGCTGAAGCCGCTCAGCGAGTCGTAGCCCGACCCGTAGGCCGCCCCGGTCACGCTTTCGCCTGCCTGCACGCGCTGGAAGGCGTTGTTGATCCGGCTCATCCGCTGGAAAGCATGGAACGTCACCCCGTGGTTGCGCAGGAACCACCGGCGTACCTGGCTGGGTTCCATGCCCATCGCACGCAGGTCGGCGTCGGTGGTCCTGGCCGCGGGGTCGCTTTCGAGGCGTTCCAGCAGCAGGGCGATCTGCCGCGGAGGCCCGCCCTGTGTTTCGAGGGGTTTGCACGTCTTGCAGGCCCGGTAGCCGCTCTGCATAGCTTCGTCGGCCGTACGGAAAAATTCGACGTTCTCACGCTTGGGTTTGCGGGCCGTGCAGGTCGGGCGGCAGAAAATGCCGGTCGTTTTCACCCCCGCGATGAAAGTGCCCTCGAAAGCGCTGTCCCGTTCGAGCAATGCCTGGTAGAATATGTCGTCCTGGGTTTGCATATGCTGGATTTTTCACAAAGGTACGCGTCTTACTTCCCTCCGTGCAACCGCAAAATTAACAAACATTTTTATGCGATCCGCCGGATGCGGCGATTGCTTCAGGCAGGGGACTCACTACGACGACATGAACGAGATGAAAACCAGGCTGATGTACTCCGCAAGATGCCTGCGTAACGCTTTGGTTGCCAGTTCGACGTGCTTTTCGACCGTCCGCGGGGAGATGTCGAGCCGGGCGCCTATTTCCGCATACGAGAGGCCTTCGACCCGGCTCATGATAAAAGCGCGTTGCTGTCCGGGCGGCAGTTTCGATATGGCGTCGGCGATGCAGGCCCGCAACTCGTCGCGTACGTACAGCTCCGGATCGAGCGCATCGGGCGGGTTGCCGTCCCGCAGGATCGTATCCTGGTATTGGGTGCGCACCCTGAGCCGGTCGAGATGGTTCAGGCAGCCGTTGTGCGTGGAACGGAAAAGGAACGACCGCACGGTGTCGTCCGAAAGCCGGTCCATCCGCTCCCATACCCTGACGAAAACATCCTGCACGATATCTTCGGCCTCCTGCTGTGTCTGCACGTACTCACGGGCATAGACCAGCAGCCCTTTGGCATAACGGGCGAACAACGCTTCGAAAGAGGCGTCCCGGCGATCACTGCGGCGGTTTTTGGGCATCGTGGGAGTGTGTAAGGGAACAAATATAGAAAATTTATGTAAAACGCAAGTTTTTCATAAAATGGTTACGGGATTTCGTCCCGCAGGCTGTATTACTGATAAAGACCCCGGGAAGATATGGACAGAACGGAAAAAATGCTGAGTCCCGAAAAACTCGATAAGGCGATCCGGACATTGCAGCGGATCGAGCAGATGGACGACGGGCCGCTCTACCGCAAGGTGCGGCAGGCCATCGCCGTGAAACGGGCACGCCGCCGCCGGCTGGCGCTGATCCGCACCTCCGCCGCGGTGATCGTGCCGGCGGCCGTGCTCGTTGGCGGATGGATGCTGCTGCACAACCCGCAGCCCGGGGTGCTGCGGCAGGCCGAAGAGGTCAGCCTCGAGTTGCCCGGCGGCCGGCAGGTCGCCCTGGGCGATGCGCCCGAAGGACAAACGTTGGCCGACTATGGCGATGCGGCCGTGGTGAATCGGGGAGGGGCCCTGCGTGTCGATAAGAAAGCGGGTGCAGGTAGCGGGCAGGCTTCGGTCGCCGTCCATACATTGAGGGTGCCGCGCGGCAGGCAACACCGGTTGGTGCTGGAGGACGGCACGCGGGTATGGGTCAATTCGGAATCGCGGTTGCGTTTCCCGGCCACGTTCGGCACCGGCCGGCGGAAGGTCTATATCGAGGGTGAGGCCTGTTTCGAGGTGGCGCATGATGCGGCCCGGCCGTTCGTGGTCGAGAGCGCCCGGCAGACGGTCTCCGTGCTGGGCACCCTGTTCAATGTGACGGCCTACCCGGACGATCCGGCCACGTACACTACCCTGGCTTCGGGCTCGGTACGTATCGCGGGCCGGGCGGGCGGGGATATGGTGGTCGTGCTGCAACCCGGCCAGCAAGCGGTTTACGATATGGCGTCGGAGGCTTTCGAGGTGCGTACGGTGGATGCCGCCGCACGGCTCGACTGGACGCGGGGGATCATCGACATGGAAAAACTGACCCTCGAACAGATTACCGCGACCCTTTCGCGTTACTATGACGTTGAATTCGATTTCCGCAGCCCGCAAGCCCGGCGGATCGTCTACCGGGGCCATACGACACGCAGCGGAAGCATCGACGAGGTGCTGGAGAACCTCGGTGCGGTGAGCCCCGTGGAGTTCAGGCGCGAGGGTCGTGTGATCGAAGTGCGGATGAAATAAATAACGTGAGTCCGGGATAATGGGCTCGCGATATTCGCTGTATATCAATGTGTTTATTCCTTGTCCCGGCCATACGTTATCGGCTTTGGAAAAGCCGGTGCAGTGCTGAAAATCCCACCCCTGCCCTTCCTCATCATAAAGGAGGGCAGTGCAAGGACGATTGCTCGAAGGTGGTTCGGGAGATATCCCGGACTCACGTTAAATAAGGCGGGACGATTGCCCCATCGTCCCGCCCGAATTAATAACCAGCCCGCCTGAACAGGCATAGTACTAATCTCAAATGCAAAAGTATGAAAAATTTGTACAATTACGACCATTCGGCGTACCGGAAACGGGGATGCCGCCTGGTTTTTACCCGGATCGGGCTCGCGATCCTGCTTTGCTGCACGGCCGGCCCGCTCCTCGCCGGTGAGCAGGCCCAGCCGCCGGCCCGGTATGACGTTTCCTACCGCGACCGCACGATACTGTCCGTGTTGTCGGACCTGAAAGCACGTACCGGATACGTGTTCCTGCACATGGACGGGATCATTCCCGCCGACCGTACCGTGACCGTCGAGATGAAGGACGCCTCCATCACCCAGATCCTCGACCGGGTGCTCACGGATAACGGTTATGCCTACCGGATCAACAACCGGAACGTCAACATTACCCGCGCTCCGGCCCCGCAATCCCGGCCTTCGCGCCCGTTGCGCGTCACCGGGACGGTCCGGGATGCCGCCGGGCAGCCGCTTCCTGGGGTCAGCGTGATGCTCAGGGGAACCCACACCGGCGTGATGACCGGCGCGGACGGCAGCTACGCCCTTGCGGTGCCTGAGGGCGGGGCGACGTTGCGTTTCACGTTCCTGGGCAAGAAGCCTGTCGAGATCGGATACACGGGCCAGCAAACCGTCGACGTACGGATGCAGGACGAAGCCATATCGGTCGACGATGTGGTCGTCACCGGGATGTTCAACCGCCGCGCGGAGAGCGAAACCGGCTCTTCGGTGCAATTTAAGGGAGAGCAGCTGCGCGAGGCGGGCAACCAGAACATCCTGCGCAGCCTGGCGAACCTCGACCCGTCGTTCATGATCATGGAGAGCCTCGAATTGGGCTCCGATCCCAATGCGCTGCCCGAGATCCGGATGCGCGGACAAAGTTCGTTTCCCGGCCTGGAGGGCGATTATGCGGGGAATCCCAACCAGCCGTTGTTCATCCTGGACGGCTTCGAAACCACGCTGCAAAAGATCTATGACCTGGACATGAACCGCGTGGCGACGATCACCATCCTCAAGGACGCCTCGGCCAAGGCGATCTACGGGTCGAAGGCCGGCAACGGCGTGGTGGTGATCGAAACCGTCCGTCCGCGGACGGGCCAGATCACGGTTTCCTATTCGGGGACGCTGGACATCGAGGCGCCGGACCTGACGGGTTACAACCTGATGCACGCGCGTGAGAAACTCGCTTTCGAGAAACTGCGCGGCATGTACGACGGGATCGGCGAGGTCGACGGGCGCTACGGGCAGATGGAGATGGACGCCCTGTACCAGGACAACCTGCGCAACGTCATGGAGGGTGTGGATACCTACTGGCTCAGCAAGCCCCTGCGGGTGGGCGCAGGCCAGAAGCACTCCCTCAGCCTCGGGGGCGGCGACGACCGGGTGAGCTATGCCGCCGGCGTGAATTACAGCGATGTCAAAGGGGTCATGAAAGGATCGAAGCGGAATACTTTCGGCGGCAACATGTTCCTCTCGTACCGCTATAAGAACCTCTCGTTGCGCAACTCGCTCGATTTCACGATCAACAATGCGGAAAATTCCCCGTACGGGGACTTCTCCCGGTACGCCCGGCTGAATCCTTACTGGCGGCCCTATGACGGGCACGGGCAGCCGGTCAAACTGCTGGGCGAATATTACGGGGTGCAGTATTACAACCCCCTGTATGACGCTACGCTCAACACCAAAAGCACTACGGCGTACAGCGAGATTCGCGACAACCTGCAACTGGAGTGGACGATCCTTCCGAACCTGCGGCTCACGGGGCGTTTCACCTTCACCAACCACAACGGCAAGTCGGATGAGTTCTACCCCGCCAGCCACACCATGTTCATCGGCTACTCCGAAGAGCAGAGCGACCGCAAAGGGCGCTATACGAAAGGCGAGTCCGAATCGACTTCCTACCAGGCCGACGTGGGCCTGAGTTTTAGCAAGACCCTGGGCCGGCACATGTTTTTCGTCCACGGCAACTGGAGCATGACTTCGGTCGCGGCCACGACCCATACCTATGTCGCCGAGGGATTCGGCAACGACGGCCTGGACGATATCGCCTTTGCCGCGCAATACCTGCGGAATAGCACTCCTTCGGGATCGAGCGACAACCAGCGTGAAGTGGGCGTAGTGGGTGCGCTGAACTACTCGTTCGACGACCGCTACCTGCTGGACGGCTCGCTGCGCACCAGCGGCTCGTCGATGTTCGGCGCCGACCAGCGCTGGGGACTTTTCTGGTCGCTGGGCCTGGGGTGGAACATCCACAAGGAGGCTTTCGCACGCGGCTCGGAATGGCTCGACCGTTTCAAGATCCGCGGCTCGGTGGGCTACACCGGATCGCAGAATTTCGACCCTTACCAGGCCAAGGCCAGGTATGAATATGCCAGGCAGGTCTACGACGGCGGATACGGCGCCGTGATCCTCGGCCTGCCCAACACGAACCTGCGCTGGCAGCGCGTGCTGGACTACAATGCGGGCGTGGACGTTTCGCTGTGGAAAAGGATCACGCTCAAATTCGACTACTTCATCACCGTGACCGACGACCTGCTGATGGACGTGGCCATTCCGCCTTCGACCGGCTTTCCGACCTACAAGGAGAACCTCGGCAAGGTAGAGAACCGAGGGTTCGACGCCAGCCTCGCCCTGCAGCTGTGGCGCAATCCCGAACGGCGCGGCTGGCTCACGCTGACCCTCTCGGGGATGCACAATAAAAACGAGATCAAAAAAATATCCAATACGTTCGAATACCGCAACCAACGCCAGAATGAGGAAAAAGACCGCCGTGTCACCAACCTGACCGACCTGGATGCGGTGCGGAAAGCCTACACGCGCCCGTCGACGCTCTACTACGAAGGACAGTCGATGAGTGCGATCTGGGGCGTGCGCTCGGCGGGTATCGATCCCATGACGGGCGAGGAACTCTTCTACGACCTCAATGGCAAGCTGGTCAACACGTGGTCGTCGCTCAACCAGGCGATCATCGGCGACAAGAGCCCCACGCTGAGGGGAAACATCAGCCTGAATGCCGGTTACGGGGGATTTTTGATCTCCGTGGCGTGCGGCTACAGGTTCGGCGGTGAGGTCTACAACACCACGCTGGTCGATAAGCTCGAAAACACCGACGGGCGCCTCAACCTCGACCGCCGCATCCTGCAGGCATGGCAGCAGCCGGGCGACGAGTCGCCGTACCGCAGGCTCGACATTTCCCAGCTTGCATACAACGCCCAACCTACCAAAGCCACCTCGCGGTTCGTGATGCGGGACGACGAACTCTACATCTCGACGCTCAACGTGGGTTATGACTTCCGGGACATGAAGGGCCTCGGGCGGATCGGCATCGAACACCTCAAACTCTCGTTCTACATGAACGAACTGGTGCGGTTCTCGTCCGTGGAGATCGAGCGGGGCACGAGCTATCCGTTCGCCCGCAATTTCTCGTTCTCGCTCAGCGCCACATTCTAACCACCTAAAAACGATACGCGATGAAAAAACATATTTCATTACTGACCTGTTTCGCCGCCCTGGCCTTTGCCTCGTGCAACGACTGGCTCGACGTGAAACCTTCGACGCAGATCGACCGGGAGGAGTTGCTCTCCACCGAGAAAGGGTATGCCGAAGCCATCAAAGGCGTCTATACCCGGATGTGCGGCGCCTCGCTCTACGGCCGCGAAATGACCTGGGGCGCCATGGACATCCTGGCCGGGAATTACCAGCCCGTATCTTCCCCCGCGGTGTACAGCAGCATCATGGGTTACGGATATGTCCGCGGTGCGGACAACCATACCAATGACGCCGACGACCTGGTGGGCCGTTTCTGGACGGACCTCTACACGGCCATTGCGGGCATTAATTCGCTGCTGTCCGGGATCGACGAACATAAGCAGGTATTTTCCGGCGACAACTATTCCGTGATCAAGGGTGAAGCCGTCGGGTTGCGTGCATTCCTGCACTTCGAGGTCCTGCGCATGTTCGGCGATGTGTACCCGAAGAGCAAAGACAGCGAGGTGATGCCCTTCGTGTCCGACCTGTCGGGTATGGTGTCGCCCATGCTGACCGGGCGGGAGGCCACTGACATCATCGTCGCCCAGCTCGAAGAAGCCGCCGCGTTGCTCGAAAAAGACCCGATGCGCCTGGGTGAGGCCCCTTCGGATATCCTGGCGTCGGTCCCGTCCGCTTCGGCGGACAATAATATCTCCGCCTGGCACAACCGCCGCTTCCGGTTCAATTATTATGCGGCGAAAGCCACCCTGGCGCGGGTTTACCTCTGGCGCGGCGAACGAGAGGAGGCCCTGCGCACGGCCCTCGAAGTGATCGCGGCCCAGCCGACGCATTTCCCGTGGGCGCTGACCTCCAACCTGACCAACATCGAGTCGGGAACCTCCGAAAACCAGGACCGCACCTTCGCCACCGAGCACGTCTTTGCGCTGAACGTCACCGACATCGAGAGCCTGATCGCAGGTTACCTCAACAGTCAGCCCGGGAACGGCGTCGGCCGCATGTTTTCGATGCGCGACATGTTCGCCGGCAACGACCAGGGGGTCGATCCGAGGTTCAGGTACATGTATACGATGTATAACGCGGGCAACTACATGCTCTCGAAATTCTACCAGCCCTCGAACGTGCTGTCGTACTTCAAATTCCGCCTGCCGCTGATCCGCATCTCGGAGATGTACTACATCGCCGCCGAATGTGCCGGCGACTGGCGGCAGGGGTTGGAGTACCTCGAAACGGTCCGCCGCCGGCGCGGCATGGGCTCCATGCCGCTGGGCGGGGTAGCCGGCCCTGCCGGACTGCAGGACGAGATCCGCGCGGAATACCGCAAGGAATTCATCGGCGAGGGCCAGCTGTGGTTCTACTACAAGCGCCTCCAGGCCACTTCGATCACCAATATGGTCAATTTCAGAAACGTGCAGCAATACATATTCCCGCGCCCCGAGAACGAGGACCTTTACGGGGGGCGCGACTAAAACCGACAAGAGCTATGAAAACCTATATTAAAACGATGGCCCTGGGACTTCTCGCGCCGGCGCTTTTCGCCGCGTGCCAGAAGGAAAAAGTGATGACCTTCGAGCCGACGGACTGCGTCTATTTCAAGAATCCGACCGACACGTCGCGTTTCACGTTTGCCCTGCTGGACGATCCGCAGGTCGAGTCGGCCGTGTTCACCGTTGCGGTCGACCTGGCGGGCAGTCCCGCCGCGCACGACCGGACGTTCCATGCCGAAGTGATCGAAGATGCGCGTAACCCCCAGACCCGTTACGAGATCCTCGGCCCTTCGCTGCTCAGGGCGGGCGAGAGCACCGGCACGGTCGAAGTCAGGGTATGGCGTACCGAAAACCTGGAAACGGCCCGCGACACGATCACCATCGCCCTGAAAGGCTCCCCGGAACTGATCGCCGAGTTCGCGCACCACTCCACGCGCTGCATCACCTTCTATAACCGCATCGACAAGCCGGCGTGGTGGAATTTCATCATAGAATACATCACGATGGGCAAATTCCATGAGATCAAAATGCAGATACTCAATAAGGTGCTCGGTTCGATGGACGACCCGACGGTGGATGGCAATGCGTGGCCCTACTACAAGCTGATGCTCAACAGGTATTGCGAGGAGAATGATGTCCGCTATCCGGAAAACGACAAACCGGTCCGGTTCCAGGCCGGGTATTAAACTTTGCTGATTATGAGAAAAATAGTATATCATACGTTTTTGGCAGCCCTGGCCTTCGTCGCGTGGGGTTGCTACGAAGACAAGGGCAACTACGACTACACCGACATCGGCGATGTGAGCCTGGATATCGAATCCGGGGTTTACGCATACCGCGTCATGCTCGGCGACCGGTTGGCCATTCCGGCCACGGTTACGGCCGAAAATCCCGGCCAGGCCTTGGAATATGCGTGGGAAGTGGCTGTTCAGGGCGCCTTCAGCGAATTTGCAGAGGGCAGGGACCTCGACCATATCATGGGGCCCGACGAGCATTTCCCGACCTATGGCGAGTATAAGATCCGGCTTAAGGCGGTCCGGACGATCGACGGCCTTGCCGCCGAGGCCTATTCCCCGGTCGTAACGGTCACCGTGAGCGGCGAATCGGGGCTGATGGTGCTCCACGGGGATGATACGCAGAGCGATATCGGCGTCATCCAGGATCCCGATTTCATCCTGGAAGCCGGCACCCGGATCGACGAAAGGGTCATCTATGACAACTACTCCGCCTCGAACGGGGCTAAAATACCCGGCAAAGGCATGATCGCGGTACAGCATCATACCGGGGCGGCCGCCACCAGCCATGTGTACGTGGTGACCGACCGGACGGCGCTGTTCGCCGCCGCTGCGGGCCTGGTCAGGGAGGGCGGGTATGCTGACCTGTTCATGTCGCTCGACGGAACGGAACCCCTCTATCAGGGCAAGCCCGAAGCGTTCGGGTTCTACGGCAGCTACCGGGCGGTCATCGACGGCGGCGACCTGTTCACCATGGGAAATGCCAGCCCGAAGTTCAGCATCAGGACCGAGTTTATCGGCATGGCGGATTATAAAGCCTCCGAATACAGCTACCTGGATACGAGGGGCTATATTTTCGACATGCTCTCCCGGCGCTTCTTCAGTGCCTCCATCCAGGGCGGTACCTCTACGCCGGTCACCTCCTACCATTCGACCAAAGGGCCGTTCAATGTGAACGACATGCAGGCCGACCTGCTCTTCTTTGACCGCGGGGGAGCCAGCGGCCATTTCATGGGGGTATTCAAAAAGGACGACGGCGGAATTTTCCTGGGCGAGATCAATTTCGATGCGAAGGACGATGCGACCGGCACCTATGCCCATGCCCGATATAGTCCGGACAACCTTGCGGAATTCGCCTCGGCGCGGTTCCATGCCTTCGGCTCGAACGCCAGCATGTGTTACTACGCCACCGCCGGCAGCGTCTACCAGTATGCGGTGCTGGGCGGGAGCGGCACCACCACGGCCATGAAACTGATGACGGGCGCCGAACCGGTCGCGCTGACGGGCGAGGTGACCATGATGAAGATCCTCGCACCCCGGGTTGCCGGCGGCGGCACCTACCAGTATCAGGACAGGATGCTCATCGTGGCCACGTATGAGAACGGTGCGGGGACCCTCCATGCCTTCGTGCTGGACCCGTTGTCCGGGAGTGCGCTTACCCATAAGCAGTTCACGGGTTTCGGACGCATCGCGGACGCCAACCTCAAGACCATGTAACGCTTTGATGTCCGGATGCCGGGCTGACGGCCCGGCATCCTTAATCCCATCCCTCATGAATATACGATTAGTATGGCCAGCCCTGCTCTCCTGCGTGGCGGCCACGGCCCAGAATCCGGCCGAGGATACGATCCGCACGACCCGTTTTCCCGCGTTGCGCCCGCTGGCGATCACCTCCATTCCGGGCGCACCCGTCCTCTCGCAGCCGCAGCGCATCGACGGCCGCCTGCAGGAAATCCGTACCGAGAAGCACGGATTGATCTACCCCGCGTTTTTCGACTGGAACGGCGACGGACGCAAAGATTTGCTGCTGGGCGAGTTCGAAACCGGGGAGACAGGGTCCTATATCAAAGTCTACCTCAATGAAGGCTCCCGCGAGGTTCCGCGCTACACCGGGAAATATTTCTACGCCACGGATATCCGCGGCGATACGATCACCAACGACCAATGGTGTTGCATCGGCATCCATCCGCGCATTGCCGACCTGGACGGCGACGGCTGGCCGGACATCCTTTCCGGACAGTACAATCCCGGCCAGATCTCATGGTGGCGCGGCTCGGCGGAGGGTTTTCTGCCGCGCGTCTTTATCGAACAGCAGGGATACAACGGCGACAATTATAATTGGGGCGCTGCCTGGACCTCGCCCGAGTCCAACAATTACTGGAATTACACGACGGTGGACTTCGCCGACTTCAACGGCGACGGATTGCCGGATTTGTTCGTGGGGGGCAGCGGCGGACCCCGTGTGGCGCTCAACACCGGCACGAAGGCGCTGCCCAAATTCGGGCTGCGCGAACCGTTGTACCACACCGACGGCACGGTGTTTTCGGTCAACCGCAAGGGGACCGACAGGCCCGGTTATCCGTGCGTATGGAAAACCTACCTCACCCCGGTGGATTGGGACGGCGACGGGGTGACGGACGTTCTGATGACCCATGAGTACAACTTTACGGGCCATAACGCCATCGAGTTTTTCCGGGGGGTGCGAACCCCCGGAGGGTTGCGCTTCGAAAAACCCGTGCCGTTGTTCACCGCTGCCGGCGGGGGCAAAGCCCTGCCGGGCTGCCAACCGATGGTCACGGTCACGGATTACAATAACGACGGCGTCCGGGATATCGTCTTCGGCATCTCGATCCCGACGATCGACGGCTTCGAGGCCGCGCCGGAGATCGCCTGGCAGTGGACGAAAGACCTGCAACTCCATATGCCCGGCAAAGATCCCGGAAGGCTCGTAGAGTGGGAGGGAGGCATGGAAAAGGTGAAGGCGAAGGTCGCCGCGGATCCGTCCGCGAAAGATTACTTCCTGGGCGAACTGGAGGATTACAAATACCTCACGATGCGCCACCGGGGCTACCTGTTCGTGATGTACGGGTCGGCGAATCCCGAAAAGGCGCGGCC
>JAVBNK010000078.1:0-3090 GCA_031551595.1 Rikenellaceae bacterium
TAGGTTGGGGCTTTGTTGGGGGGGTGGCTTCGGAACCCGATCCGTTTGTCGGTCGGGGCGCGGTCATCCTAGGTGACGCGCCGCGCGGCGATGATCCGGTCGCTGATGCGCAAGCAGCCCGCCGACGACTTCGACGATCGCACCGCCACCCGCGAAATGTACGAAAAATATAAACGGAGCAGGTAATCTTCCGGGTACGGTATGCTGAAATTATGTGCGATATGGCTGGCCGTGGCGGCCGGCAGCCCGGCGGCGACCTCCGGATTCGGCACGTTGTACGACGCTTACGGGGTTGGGGGCGCTTTCGTGCTCTACGACCGCAACCGGGATCAATGGCTCGTGTACAATGACTCTGTGGCGGTGCGCGAATTTCTTCCCGCCTCGACCTTCAAGATATGCAACGCATTGATCGCCCTGCAAACGGGTGTGGCCCCGGGTCCCTCGTTCATGCTCGAATGGGACGGCACGGACCGCGGCGTGGCCGCCTGGAACCGCAGCCAGGACATGCGGACGGCCATGCGCCATTCGACTGTATGGTATTACCAGGAGATCGCCCGGCGCATCGGCGAGCGGCGCATGGCGCGATGGGTGGGCCGCCTCGGATACGGCAACGCGGATATCTCGGGAGGGATCGACCGGTTCTGGCTTACGGGCGGGCTGCGCATCTCCCCCCGCGGGCAGGTCGATTTCTTGCGCCGCCTTTACGAGGGCCGGTTGCCGGTTTCCCGGCGGGTGATGGAGTGCGTCAGGGAGATGATGGTCGTAAGCCGCAGCCCCGGTTGTGTGGTCAGGGCAAAAACGGGCTGGGCCGTTGACGACGGCACAGGGTGGTACGTGGGATGGGTGGAAACGGCCGGGAACGTCTATTTCTTTGCCAACTGCATTCGCTCTTCCGACCCCGGGCCCGATTTCGCAAAAGCAAGGACGGAAATCGCGTCCTGTATCCTGCACAGCCTGGGGATCATCCCCGGTCAGATGCCGTAAACTTCCTTCTTCGCCGCGCGGAGCGTATTTTTCATCAGCGAAATGATGGTCATGGGGCCTACGCCGCCGGGGACGGGGGTGATGTAGCTGCACAGCGGGGCCACTTCGTCGAAGCGCACGTCGCCACTCAACCGCCAACCGTTTTTGGTTTCGGGTGCAGGCACGCGAGTCGTCCCCACGTCGATCACCACCGCGCCGGGCTTAACCATTTCCGCCGTGACGAAACCGGGCTGGCCGATGGCGGCGATCACGATGTCGCCCCGGCGCACCACCCCGGGCAGGTCGTGCGTACGGCTGTGGCAAATGGTCACCGTGCAGTCCCAGCCCTTCTGTGAAAGCAGGTTGGCCACCGGACGGCCCACGATATTGCTGCGGCCGATCACCACGCAATGTTTCCCCGCGGTTTCTATCTTATAGTATTTCAGCAATGAAAGTATCCCATCGGGTGTGGCCGGGAGGAAACACGGCTGGCCGCTGATCATACGTCCCGTGTTGACCGGATGGAAACCGTCCACATCCTTGCGCGGATCGATCGCATTGATCACCGCCTGCTCCGAGATATGCTTCGGCAGCGGCAACTGCACGATGAAGCCGTCCACCCCGGGGTCGGCGTTCAGGCGGCCGATCAGCCCCAGCAACTCCTCCTGCGAGGTCTGCTCCGGAAGGCGCTCCACCCGTGAGCGGAATCCCACCTCGTTACAGCATTTTTCCTTGTGGCCCACATAGGTCTGGCTGCCGCCGTCGTCGCCCACCAACACCGCCACCAGGCTCGGCGCACGCCCCCCGGCCGCGATAATGCGTTCGACCTCCACTGCGATCTCCTTACGGATCGCCGCCGCAACCTCTTTGCCGTCAATGATCGTCATATTCTCTTCCGTTTAGACCCCAAAGATAGTAAATCTGTAGGTATACCGGAATTTATTTCGGTTCTTTCTTGTAAGAAAGATCTAAAGGACCTTGTTAAAAACGGCGTGTCCCAGGCAGATATAAAAGGGACGAAAATCAGGTATATAAAAAATGTTATTCTGTGATGTGGATACGGGCGAGTTCGACGCGGGAGGAATTGGCCTTGAGGATCTTGATCTCTTTGTTGCGGTCGGTGAGGACGGCGCCCTGGGCGGGGATTCCGTCGTTTTGGAGGATGATGTATCCGGCCAGGGTGTCGTACTCGTCGGACTCGGGGATGTCGAGTCCGTATTTTTCGTTGAGGTAATCGACTTCGAGGCGGCACGAGAACACATAATCGTGGTCGCTGATGCGTTTTTCGACCTGGTCGGGCGAATCGTACTCGTCGTCGATCTCGCCGAAGATCTCTTCCAGGGCGTCTTCCATCGAGACCATGCCTGCCGTGCCGCCGAATTCGTCGATCACCACCGCCACGGAGTGCTTGTGTTTGATCATTTCCGTGAGCAGGCGTTGGGCGGGCATACTTTCGGGCACGAAATCGACCCGGATGAGCACTTCGGCCAGCGTGTGCGGCATCGTAAAGAGGCTTTTGGTGGTGACGTAGCCCACGATGTTGTCGATCGACCCCTCGTAGACGAAGATGCGCGAGTATTTGGTTTCGGCGAAGCGTGCGGTGAGCTGCGCGATGGTGGTATCCGCATCCACGGCCTCGATATCCACACGCGGCACCATACAGTCCCTCACCCGCAGGTCCGAAAATTCCAACGCGTTCTGGAATAACCTTATTTCGTGCTCATTGTGGTTGTTGTACTCGTTGTCGGCGGCCTCTTCGACCAGGTTCGTCAGGTCGACGCGGTCGAAACCCCGGATGTGCTGCGGATGCCTGAGCCTGAACCCCACGCCCCGCAGGATGGCGACAGACAGCAGGGTCGTGAAACGCGCCACCGGGAACAGGATGATGTAGAAAAAATAGGCAGGCAGCGCCCCGGCCTTCATATACCAGTTGGGCGACACGCGCACCACGGCTTTGGGCAGGAATTCCGACGTGAAGATCAGGATGAGCGTGGCCAGGACCGTATCGAAGAAGATCGACCCCTCCATCCACGCCCAGCCGTAGCGGGTGGCGATTTGGCGGATCAGCACGGTCATGTTGAGCGAATAAAGGACCAGCGCGATGTTGTTGCCCACCAGGATCGTGGT
>JAVBNK010000058.1:0-6868 GCA_031551595.1 Rikenellaceae bacterium
TTCTGCGGCTGCGTGCTGCTGGCCCGCGCCCTCGACCCCCACTGGAAAATGAAACGCTTCTTCAAGGCGGTCATACACCCTTTCTCCCGCCGCAAAAACAACGGATAAATCCCCTTGTCCCGCAGCCGGGAGGATGTACCGATATGGATTATCGCCGTAAAGGCAGGGAATTTAATCTTTGAGATAGTAAAAAAGGCTGTCGATCCATCGATCGACAGCCTTTTGTTTTCGGGCATAACGGTCAAAATATCTGGTGGAATCGCTATAATTAACTGTGTACATTCACATTGCGGGGTGCGACCGATGGACGGCATAAGCAGTTAATGGAACCACGTTCAATAAACCGTTCTGCGGCTGCGGGATGTAAGTGCAAAACGCAGTAAACCGCGGGGAAGTGAACCCACAGGGAATAAACACCCCCCCCCCAGCAACCGACGCTGCGGGCGAGGGCAGGACCAGTTTACCTGAGTTATGCCGGGCCGCGAGGAGGAAATCCATGTGCAGCATGGGTAGCATAGGTAGCATAGGTAACATAGGTAACTGAAGCTACGGGGTATTGTAAAGGCTGCTATTGCCTTGTGCAGTCGCCACATTCCGCGGCTCGGCACTTTGTGCCGACCCCCGAAGCCGCGGAATGTGAATTTATCAAGCGCTGCAAGCAGCGGGGTGGTAAAAGGCCGCGATTGCCCGCGGGCAATCGCCAACCCCCAACCGACGCCAAGCCGGGCGCCATCAAACTTATTGGAATGGCCGGGCCGCGAAACAGGAAAAGCCTGCATTGCAGGCTTACATTCCGCGGCCCGCGCCTCCGGCACGCCCCCCGTAGCCGCGGGAGATGGGGAGAGGATCGCCGCGAGCAGCGGGGAGGTTAACCCACAGGGATTAAGCCAGTTAAAACTCAGCACAAAACCTATCCCGGGCACCGTGGAGGGCACAGGGCAGGTTTTGCGAAAACCCAAAACCGGCTGCTTCGGGACACATCACCGTTTCCGGGGAAAGCGCCACCCGGAGCATCATAACCTTGTTTCCGGGGAAAGCGCCACCCGGAGCATCATAACCTTGTTTTCCGGGAAAAGCGCCACCCGGAGCATCATAACCTTGTTTTCCGGGAAAAGCGCCACCCGGGGCATCATAACCTTGTTTTCCGGGAAAAGCGCCACCCGGAGCATCATAACCTTGTTTCCCGGAAAAGCGCCACCCGGAGCATCATAACCTTGTTTCCCGGAAAAGCGCCACCCGGAGCATCATAACCTTGTTTCCGACACTGTCCAAAATAATGTGTAACCGGTAATGCGGGGCTTGAGCTTCGCATTACCGGTTACACATTATTTTGGACAGTCCCTTGTTTGCGGGCTATGCCTATTCCGAAAGTTCGGCTTTCAGGCGATCCGTGAGCAAAGGAATGATCTTCTGCACGTCGCCTACGATGCCCACGTCCGCCACGCCGAAGATCGGCGCGTAACGGTCCTTGTTCACCGCAACGATCATCCCAGACTCCTCCATGCCCGCAAGGTGCTGGATCGCACCCGAAATGCCCAGCGCAAAGTACAGGTCAGGACGCACCGTCTTGCCCGTCTGGCCCACCTGCCGGTCATGGGGCATCACCCCCGCATCCACCATCGCACGCGACGACGACACCTCGGCATTCAGCACGCCCGCCAACTCCTGCAGCTTCGAAAAACCTTCCGCCGTGCCTACGCCGCGGCCCCCCGAAACCAGGATCTTCGCCTCCGCAATGTCCACCATCCCCTTGTCCTGGTGCACCGTTTCCAGCAGCCGGACCCTGAACTTCGACGCGTCGAACCGGGGCGTAAAATCAACCACCTCCCCTCGGCGCGAATCGTCGCGGCCCAGCTTGCGCATCACCCCCGGACGGACCGTCGACATCTGCGGACGGTGCGACGTGCACAGGATCGTCGCCATCAGGTTGCCCCCGAACGCCGGGCGGGTCATCATCAGCTCGCGGCCCTCCGAGATCTCCAGCTTCGTGCAGTCCGCCGTCAGCCCCGTGCCCAGCCGAGCCGAAAGGCGGGGACCCAGGTCGCGGCCTATCGTCGTCGCACCGATCAGCACCACCGACGGCTTACATTCTTCGATCATCTGGTACATCGCCTGGCTGTAGGGCTCCGTCAGGTAATCCTTCAGCTCCGGCGCATCGGCCACCACCACACGGTCCGCGCCGTGCGCGATCAGCCCCGCGGCCTTGCCCTTCACGCCGCTGCCGAGCAGCAGCGCAACCACCTTTTCCCCCAGCGCATCCGCCAGCTCCCGCGCCTTGCCCAGCAGCTCCAGCGACACGCCCTGAACAGCGCCCCCGCGCTGCTCGACCAGCACATACACATCCTTGTAATTCGTAATATCCATCACGTTATCGCTTTAGAGGATAAATTTCTCCTTCATCCTGGTAATTATGATATCCACGGCCTCCTCGGGGCCCACCTCGTGAAGCTCCCCGGCCGACTTCGCGCCCTTCGTGAACGCCTTGGCCACCTTCGTCGGAGAACCCTTCAGGCCCAGCCGCGACTCGTCCACCCCGATGCGGTCCGCGCCCCACACCTCGACCTCGCGAGCGTAAGCCTCCACGATCCCCCGCACGGTCATATACCGCGCGCGATCGCCCGTGGCCAGCACCGTCAGCAAACACGGAAGGTCCACCGCCAGCCGCTGGTAACCCTCCTCGGTCTGCTTGCGCACCACCAGCTCCTTCGCTCCGCAGCGCTCCACGGCCTCCACGTACGACACCTGCGGCAGGCCCAGGTGTTCGGCCACCTGGGGACCCACCTGCGCCGTGTCCCCGTCGATCGCCTGGCGGCCCGTAACTACCACGTCGTACGGAAGCGTACGAAGCGCCCCGGCCAGCGCGTATGACGTGGCCAGCGTATCCGCTCCCGCAAATTTGCGGTCCGTCAGCAGAATCGCACGGTCCGCGCCCATCGCCAGCGCCTCCCGCAATATGGAATCCGCCTGCGGAGGACCCATCGTGATCACCGTCACGTGCGCCCCCTGGCTGTCCCGCAGACGCAACGCGGCTTCCAATCCCACCTTGTCGTCAGGGTTCATAATGCTCGGAACACCGTCACGGATCATCGTCCCCGTCGCCGGGTTGATCCTGATCTCCGTCGTGTCCGGAACCTGTTTGATGCATACTACTATATTCATATCTCTTTTCGTTTTCTGTTCGTTATCCTTCATCGCCCACCCCGGCGGCACGCAGCCGGCACAGGATGAATACCCCGTTTGCGGCCCTCCGAGCCGGGTGGCTGCGGACTGACGGCCTTCCGTGATGGCCCGAAGTCGCCTCCGCGGGCGAAACCACATCCTGGGGGATGGAACCGCCAATCACCCCGCGGCAGGAGCCTCCGGACGCCGGAAAGGCCCTATTTCTTCTTAAACAAATTCGCCGCGATCACCATCCGCTGAACCTCGCTCGTGCCCTCGTAGATCTCCGTGATCTTCGCGTCGCGCATCATCCGCTCCACAGGGTACTCACGCGTGTAGCCGTAGCCCCCGTGGAACTGCACCGCCTTCACCGTCATGTCCATCGCAGTCTCCGAGGCGAACAGTTTGGCCATCGCCGCATCCGTCGAGTAAGCCTCCCCCGACTGCTTCTTACACGCCGCGCGGTACACCAGCAAACGCGCCGCCTGGATACGCGTCTCAAGGTCCGCCAGCTGGAACTGCGTGTTCTGGAACGCCGAGATCGGCTTGCCGAACTGCTTGCGCTCCTGCGTGTACCGCACCGTCTCGTCCATCGCCCCCTGGGCGATCCCAAGCGCCTGCGACGCGATCCCGATACGCCCGCCGTCAAGCGTCTTCATCGCGATCCCGAACCCTCCGCCCAACTTGCCCAACAGGTTCCCCTTCGGGATACGGCAGTTCGAAAAGATCAGCTCGCACGTCGCCGAACCGCGGATCCCCAATTTCTTCTCCTTCTTCCCGATCGTGAATCCAGGCGTGCCTTTCTCCACGATGAACGCCGAGATCCCCTTGTTGCCCTGTGACTTGTCCGTCATCGCAAAAACCACGTACACATGCGCATACTCCGCATTCGTAATGAAGATCTTAGTCCCGTTCAGCAACCAATCACCGCCATCCTCCGTCGCAAACGTCTGCTGACCCGAAGCGTCTGTGCCCGCATTCGGCTCCGTCAACCCGAACGCACCAAGCCACTCCCCGCTGCAAAGCTTCGGAAGGTACTTCAGCTTCTGATCCTCCGTCCCGTGCTCCAATATAGGCGCAACGCACAGCGACGTATGCGCCGATACGATTACACCCGTCGACGCACAGGCCTTCGACAACTCCTCCACTGCCATCGCGTACATCAGCTGGGTACCTCCAGCACCTCCATACTGAACAGGTACCGGAATCCCAAGAATCCCCAACTTCCCCAGCTTCTCAACCGTCCCCGCAGGAAATCGCTCCATCTCATCAACCTCTGACGCAAACGGTCGCACCTCCAAATCCGTAAAAACCCTCAGCAATTCCAAAAATAAACGCTCTGTATTGTCCAATCCAAATTCCATCGTACAGACCGTTTAGTTGTTCCAGAGTTCTTCATCGCTCGGGACATGGATCCGGGCCGAGAGAGGGGCTACGCGGGTGATGTTGAGCAGGTGTTTGTAGGTGAAATTCTCGGAGATCGAGTTGTTGCCCCAGCTGCCGCAACCCAGCGTATTGGTCACCGGAAGGCCGTTCTGGATCGAACCGCCGGCCGTCGTCGCGCAAATCGCATTCACGATCAGGCGCGATACCGAAAGCTCCGTACCCGCCTTGATGATATTGGCCTGGTTGTTCGAGTGGACGCCTGCGGTATGGCCGCTGCCCTCCATTTTCAGGTTGGCCTGCGCGATCTCGAGCGCCTCGTCGAAATACCCGTAGGGGATCGCCGCCAGCACCGGAAACATCTTTTCCTTGCAGATGATGTCGGCCTTGCCGAAACCTTTGGCCTCGACCAGCAGCACTTTCGTCTTTTCGGGAACCGTGATGCCGGCCTTACGGGCGATCGCCACCGCCGACTGGCCGATCAGGTCGCGGGCCAGGGCGCCGTCTACGAAGACGGTGTTGATCACCTTCTCGCGCTCGTCTTCCCTGACGATGTAAGCGCCGTTTTTCTCGAATGCCTCAAGGATTTCCTCGCGGTGCTCGCGCGGGTAGATCACGCTCTGCTCGCCCGAGCAGATGATGCCGTTGTCGAACGAGCGGCCCGTGACGATCTTGCCTGCGGCCAGGTCCCACTCGATATTGCGGTCGAGGATCACCTGCACGTTGCCCGCACCCACGCCGAACGACGGCTTGCCCGACGAGTAGGCCGACTTGACCATCGGCATACCGCCCGTGGCCACCACCGTGTCGCACTCGCTCATCAGTTGCTGGGTCATTTCCAGGGTCGGCTCCTCGATCACCTGCACCATGCCCTCGGGCACCTCCATCGGTTCGATCGCCTTCAGGATGGCCTTCACGGCCGCCGTCGAGCATTTTTTAGCCTTGGGGTGCGGGGAGATGATGATGGCGTTCTTGGTCTTGAGGGCGAAAATGATCTTCGACATCGGCGTGACGATCGGGTTGGTCATCGGCACGATGCCGGCCACCACGCCGATCGGTTTGGCGATCTCGATCAGCCCCGTACGCTCGTCGATACTCAGGATGCCCATCGATTTTTTGCCTTTGAGGTTGTTCCACACGCCTTTCGACTTGTTGCGGTTCTTCGACACCTTGTCTTCGTACACGCCCATCCCGGTCTCTTCGACGGCCATTTTGGCCAGCGGCTCGGCGTTGTCGAAAATGGCGCGGGCGGCGAGTTTAATGACCTGGTCGACATCGTCCTGGTCGAAATGGTTGGCATAGACGGCTTGGGCTTTGCGGGCCCTGGCGATCATCTCTGTTACGTTTTGCATGGCTATTATCTTATTTTTAATGATTTAGAGCTTGTTTGAATTTTATTACAGAAGTCATTCAAGAGCTATTTTTGTTCCTTTTCAACTCGCTTTCGAGGCGGATAGTGGTCCTGTTTAACGAAAAACCGAGTTAAACAGGGGCGAAAAGAGCCTCAAAAGACGAAAGTGAGGAATTTTAAACAAGCTCTCAATACAACTTTGCGAACACGCCCCGGATTTCCGCCTCCGACAGGGGCACGTAGTTATTGTTCAGCAGGCGCTGTTGCTTTTCCAGCACGCTCCGGGTAAAGCCGTCGATATCGGCCCCGGCCATGCCGTAGGTTTTCAGCGGGTTTTTGGAAATGAGCCGCCCCAACAACTCGTCGAGCGCGTCGTAAACCCTGTCGGCCGTCGTGCCGAGCAGCCCGGCGTAAAGTTCGTCCACCTCGCGGATGATCCCCGAGGGGTTCTTGCTGCGGTAAAGCTTGAAAATCTCGGTAAAGAATTGGTAATTGGCCTCGCCGTGCGCCACATGGTAAGTACCGCCGAGCGGATACGAAAGCGCGTGCACGGCGCCTACTCCTGTATTGCCGAACGCGATGCCGGCATAGTTGCTCGCGATGAGCATCTCTTCAAGACGCTCCATACGGTAGTCCGGCCCGTTGGCCGCGATGCCGCGGAATACCTCCACAATGATGCGGATCGCCTCGCGGCAGTACATCTGCGTATAGGGGTTCGATCTGGGCGACACGTACGATTCCGTAGCGTGGATCAGCGCGTCGATCGCACTGAACGCGTAGAACTTAAACGGCAGGCCCTTCAGCAATTCCGGGATCAGCACCGCATCGTCCGCCAGCAGCGCGTCGTCCGCCAGGCCCATCTTCGTGCCGCGCGACCTGAGCTCGGCGATCGAGATGTTGGTCACCTCGCTGCCCGTGCCGCACGTCGTCGGGACGATGACCAGTTTTTTTTCCTTAATAATAGGAATTTTACGC
>JAVBNK010000080.1:0-3918 GCA_031551595.1 Rikenellaceae bacterium
CGTTGGGCGTCGTGTCCGGCTAATTTTTGTTCTATACGAAGGGGGTTTTCAATATACATATTGGGTTGGGTCTTTGGGGTGCGTTCCCTTCGTCCGGGGGCCGGCACTTCGTGCGCCGGCCCGCGGACTTGAAAATTCCAAGGATCGATAGGAAGCATCCCCTTCGGGGGATTTACCTGGAGGGCACGGGAACCGGTACAGGTACGGGCACGACGATGATGTTGCCTTTTTTGCCCTTCTTCTTTTTCTGCTGTCCGGGTGCGTACGGCGCTGCGGATTGCGATCCTGTGATCTTCTTCACCTGTCCGGGAGGCATGGACTTTACCTGGCTGTGGCGGGCCCTGTATTCCACTGAACAGGAGGAAAGTCCAGCTACTATACATATCCCCAATACCAATGATAACCATACTTTCGCTGTCATAATAGAAGGTTTTTCTCCGATGAAAGATACGTAATTTATGCGACCGGACCAACAAAAAACGGCGGGCGTTTTCCAAGGAATTATATAGCAGCGGATTAGCTTAAACATTCCGGAAAACGGACTTTTGGGAACATTCAGGTACGGTAACGATGGCCGGTGTCGTGCGGTCGCCCCGCTTGTTTTTCATGCCGGACCGGATTTCCGGCGATAAAAATTTCGGGATTTTTTTGCAAATAAGGAAAAATAGTTACCTTTGCACTCCGCATAAGACCGAAGAGTAATCAGAGAAAAAAGATAAAGCCATGAGTAAAAGGACTTTTCAGCCCTCGCAGAGAAAGAGGCGCAACAAGCACGGTTTCCGTGAGAGGATGTCTACCGCCAACGGCCGCAAGGTGTTGGCAGCCCGCCGCGCCAAAGGCCGCAAGAAACTGACTGTTTCCGACGAGGCCCGCGCGAAATAGTTTCCGCCCCGGGAGGGCGTAAAGGGAGGGGTGTAATATGCTTAGGCGTATATGATTCCCGGACAATAGAGATAAGGCTGCTTCGGGCGGCCTTTTTTTATAGGGCGATATCATGACAGTGAACGAAATATTGGCAAAGGCCGCCGCCGGGGGGCGCATATCGGCCGATGAAGCCCTGCGGCTGTGGGACGAGGCGCCGCTGGCTGCGCTGGGGGCTGCTGCCGCCGGGATCAAAGAGGCCAAAAGCGGCCGTGACGTGTTCTACAACCGCAACATCCACATCGAGCCGACGAACGTCTGCGTGTTCAACTGCCGCTTCTGCTCCTACCGCAAGCCTGCGGACGACCCGGCGGCGTGGAACCTGACGCCGGACGAGGTGGAGGCGCTGGCCGCGGCGCAGAAGGATTCGGGCATCACCGAGGTGCATATCGTGGGCGGCGTACATCCCCTCCACGATTTCGACCATTACGTGGAGATGATCCGCCGGGTAAAGAATGTGCTTCCGCATGTGGCGGTCAAGGCGTTTACGGCCATCGAGTTGGCCTACATGATCGGGAAAGCGGGCCTGCCGCTGGCCGAAGGGTTGCGCCTACTCAAGGCGGCGGGCATGGCGACCCTGCCGGGCGGCGGGGCGGAGATCTTCGACGAGCGGGTGCGGGCGCAGATCTGTCCCGAGAAAGGCAGCACGCGGCAGTGGCTCGAAGTGCATGAGGCAGCCCACCGCGAAGGCATCCCGACCAACGCCACGATGCTCTACGGCCACATCGAAACCCCGGCCCACCGTATCGACCACATGATGCGCCTGCGCGAGCTGCAGGACCGCACGGGAGGTTTCAACGCCTTCATTCCGCTTAAATACCGCAACGCAGGCAACCCCATGTCGGCCCTCGGTGAGGTGTCCGTTACGGACGACCTTCGCACGCTGTCGCTGTCGCGGATCGTGTTGGACAATTTTCCGCACGTGAAGGCTTACTGGCCGATGTACGGGCGGACGACCACCGAACTTTCGCTGGCTTTCGGGGCCGACGACATCGACGGCACGATCGGAGATACCACGAAGATTTACTCGATGGCCGGGGCCGAGGAACAGCGTCCCGTGATGACGGTCGCTGACATGGAGGCGATGGCCGCCCGTGCGGGATACTGTGCCGTCGAGCGCGACACATTTTATAATCCGGTGAAAAAATAATACCTTTACCGGCAATAAATCGATCCCGCGGCACGCTGCGGGGTAACCGGCGGGGCGGGTTGCCGCAGCGCTTGCACATCCCGCGGATCGCGCCTCTGGCGTCCCCTCCCCGCGGCCTCGGGATGTGGTTCCGGAAACGCCCCGGGCCGCGGGAATAGATGGCCGGTAATTAAATGTTTGCAAGTTATGAAAACTCCACGCTGGATCGAACGGGTCAATGAGAATGTGATCATGCGCAACGTCGTGCTGGCGGCGTGTGCGATCGTCGTTTTCGTGTTCCTGTGCTCGGTGATGCTCAACCTGTTCACCCGCCACGGCAACCATAAGGAGGTGCCCGATTTCACGGAAATGGAGATCGGCGAGGTGATGCGGCAGGCCCGCCATGCCTCGCTGCGCATCGAGATCATCGACTCGGTCTACCTGTCCGCCTATCCCGGCGGTACGGTGCTCGACCAGAATCCCAAACCCGGTGCGAAAGTCAAAGCCGGAAGGCGCATCTTCGTGACGACGAATTCATTCCATCAGCGAGAAGTGGATATTCCCTATGTGACCGGATTCTCGCTGCGCCAGGCCAAGAACAGCCTCGAAGTGGCCGGCCTGGAGATCGAGAAGCTGGTCTACCAGCCCGATATCGCGACCAACTATGTGCTCGAAGAACGTTTCAAAGGGCAGGCCGTTACCGGATCGGGCAAGGCACGTGCCGAGATAGGGTCGGGCATCACGCTGGTGGTGGGCATGGGCGAGGACGGCACCACGACCCAGGTGCCCAAGCTGGTCGGTTTCTCGCTCCGCGAGGCCAAGAGCCGCCTGTGGGAGGCGGGGTTGAACGTGGGGCGCATCGACCGCAGCGACGACATCACGCCCCTGAACCTCAATGAAGCCCGCGTGTGGGGCCAGTCGCCCGAGCAGGGCACCCATACGATCCTGGGCCAGAGCGTGAACTTCAAACTGACGCTCGACCGCGAAAAAACAGAAAAGGGCAGCCAGGCTTCGGACCATGCCGCCCGCCGCATCATCCAGACGCAGAATGAACAAACCGGGCAGCCATAAGGACGAAGAGTTGGAGGACGGGTTCGGCGGGCCGGACGGGTCGGACTGCGCGGACGATCCCGAAGGCGCGCAGGATGAGTTGTATGAGCATTTCAACCTGGCGGTCGACCGCGGGCAGTCGATGTTGCGCATCGACAAGTTCCTGTTCAACCGCATGGAAGGTACCTCACGCAGCCGCATCCAGGCGGCGGCCGACGCCGGAAATATCCTGGTCAACGGTACGGCGGCCAAGTCGAGCTACCGTGTCAAACCGCTCGATGTGGTGTCGATCGTGTTGCCCTACCCGCGCCGCGAACTGGAGATCGTGCCCGAGGACATTCCTCTCGACATCTTCCATGAGGACGACGACCTGATCCTGGTCAACAAGGCTGCGGGCATGGTCGTCCACCCGGGCCACGGCAACTATACCGGCACGCTGGTGAACGCCCTGGCGTGGCACCTGCGCGATATCCCGATGTTCCGCGACGGCGACATGCGTGCGGGATTGGTCCACCGTATCGACAAGAACACCTCCGGGCTGTTGGTGGTGGCCAAGAACGAGCGTGCGCACGCCCGGCTGGCCAAACAGTTTTTCGACCATACGATCCACCGCCGTTATATCGCACTGGTGTGGGGCGACTTCCCGCAGGACGAGGGTACGATCCGCGGCAATATCGCCCGCAGCGCGAAGGACCGCCTGAAAATGGCCGTCTATGAGGACGAAACCATCGGCAAGCATGCCGTGACGCACTATAAGGTATTGGAACGCTTCGGGTATGTGACGCTTGTGGAGTGCCGCCTCGAAACGGGCCGCACCC
>JAVBNK010000081.1:0-13375 GCA_031551595.1 Rikenellaceae bacterium
ATCGATGCCGACGGCACAACCTATACCTACACATGGAAACTCTGGAACAACGCCGGAACCGCCGTCACAAAGACCTATACCGGCAAAAGTATCACCGTCTCGAAAGCCGATGTGACGGGCAAAGGGGTGCTGATGTGCGAGGTTTCGGCATAAATCCTGCGCGAACCGCCCCACAGTCAGTAAAAAAATGTATCTTGCAAAATTAAATCCTATTCGCTATGCTTCGCCTGTTCCAAAACATCGGTTTCCAAATTTCGGTATCCTTGGTAATTATTGCACTCTGTTTCTGGAAATTCACAAGCATCCAGAAAGAGCATGTTACTGAAATATCCAATTCCGTCACTTATAAAAGTGGAATAACGTTCAAGGATTTTTCGTCGATTCTCACCTACGTTCCCAAAGGAGTAGATGATGTTTCTTGCGGTGTGCTTTATGAAATGGATAGTCTGACCTGGGCCGACATGAAAGCCGCCGGGGAGGATATGCTCATCAAGGATGCCATCGTTATTGACAGGTTGCCCAAAGACACAAAGCCCTATGATGGTCCCGCAGGAAATATCGTTTGTCGTACCGAGAATAATCCGGACAGCCTCGGTCAGGTGTCGCTACACTTCGATATAGATTTTTCCACCGAACGCTTAGGAAACATTTACTGGAGCTACAGTGGCAATATCTTCGGTACTTCAGAGCGGGGCTTCAAGATTTATCATTCCTTTATCAGCAGATCTGATACCCTGAATTTCGAGAATATTGTATCCTGCGTTTCAGTCCGTATTCCCCCCGACATGGAATTCAATACCATCCCCGGTTTCTCGGAACGCACTCCGGAACGGGTCACCTTTAAAAAAGATGTATTGGACCGGGTATATCGCAACGGTTTGTACATGGAGGGCGCCATTCCCAAAAACGTCAAATTGCACGATAGTATCGTTTTCTTCCTGGGAGCTCTGGTCGGCACGTTCGTTTCAGTAATAGTCTCTTGCCTGGCCCGTTGGTTCAGCGCGGTCAGCAGGCGTCGAACTATGGTAAAAAACAAAAAATCCTTTACTGGTACCGTTCCGGAGAGTGTCGCTACCGAGACAAAAAAGTAATTCGGACTCTTTACTCTAAACCAGGGGCGGTAAACTTACCGCCCTTTGCTTTAGCTATTCTTTCTAAACCGAAGAATGGCTCAACTTGTTGCGCGTGGGCAGACGACCATCGTCACCCAAAAGGACGCTTATACAATCACACAATCTGTCAGTGAGTATATCTTTCCTGCGGCCTACGACGGGAAGATAACGGACGCTTTGAGTTTTGTTTCCTCTGTCCAGGTAGCGCTCGGCGACAGCCCCATCACAAACTTTTCCATCGGTGCGATAACCAAACCTACCGGTTTTACGGCCATCACGGTCGATGACACATCCAAAACGATAACCTATTCGGTGGACGCCGGTACGACCACCCTGGCCGACAGCGGCGTTATTGCCGTTCCCGTGATCGTTGCCGGCGTCACTTACAACCTCTCGTTCAACTGGTCGAAATCCAAAGCCGGTCCCGCCGGCGAGGGTAGCGCCTCCTTGGACTGGGTGGCGGACTGGAATTCCGCAAAGACCGTCCTGGGTGCATACAGCCTGATCACCCCAAAAATCTTTGCCGGAGCGAAAAATGCCGACGGCACCATTACCGGCGTGGCTATCGGGAAATTTCCGATGAGCGTAAAGAACGATGCCGGAACCGTGGTCTCAGAAACGATTAACGGCATTTACGGGTTCAAGGATGGGAATAAAACCTTTTACATTGATGCATCGGGTAACGCCCAACTCGGACGCGGAACACAATACATCAGGTACAACTCCGCGACCGGCAAGGTGGAATTCGGGGCCGACGTGTCCCTGAATTGGATTGGAGCCACCTATATCGACAAGGACGGGATTTTCACCGGCACGCTCTCCGCCACTACGGTCAATGCCATACGGGTCAACGCAACCCAGATTACCGCCGGAACCATTGACACGGCCAGGCTGAACGTCACCGACCTCAAAGCGCAGCTTATCACTGCGGGCAACATCGAAGCGCTGACTCTGAATGTAGTCAAGGGTAAGGTCGGCGGCTGGAGCATTGATGCGGACTCGATATACCGGGGCACGAAGGATAACACGGTGGACGGGTACACTGCCGCCAGTGGAGCGATTACTATCGGTTCGAACGGCATCCGGGGTTATAAATGGCGTTTGGAATCGACGGGCGCGGGAGCTTTGGCCGCAGGGAACATCACCTGGGATGTGGCGGGTAACGTTTCATTTGCTCCATCCGTTTCGCTCAACTGGCTCTCCCCGATCCTGAACATCGAAGCCGCTCTGGGAGGCGCCTCATTCGGCAAACTGACTCACATCTCGGCCACGGGCATTTACACGGGATCGCTATCCGCCGAACAGGTCAATGCCGTCGGAATCGACGCGACGAGCATTAAAACGGGTGTTTTGGGCGCTGACCGGATCGATGCCGCCAGCCTGCGGGCAGAGATCATCAATGTCGATTACATCAACGGTCTTTCACTGACTTTCGTCAAGGGCTTGGTCGGCGGCTGGACGATTGATACTACCGGAATTTACACGGGTTCTTTCGGGACTCTCGGAGCGATCCCCATCCAATTACGCACCGCGTCCTCGGGTTCAGGGTATTGGTACACCGGGGCGTATAAGCCCTGTGGCCTCTCGTTGCTTTGGTATCAGGCCGGCAACGCGGGCCATATAGCATTCGGACAGGTTGCGGCATCGGGCAGTACGGTAAAGACCGGGTTTATGGGTATTCAGATGATGTCCTGGGATGGCCTCGAATACTTCTGCCTGTCGGCCAACACCCTGTCGGGATCGAAAGAGACTTACAATCGCATTGCCGGTTGGGGATTCGACTCCACGACAATATGGAAGAATAACGTATCGCTCGGGGCTGACGGTTCCATTACCAACGGGACGATATGGCAACTCAACAACAACGGTTCAGGCAGGGTTGCCAACGGCAATATTGCCTGGGACGCGTCCGGTAACGTAATCTTCGGTTCATCCGTTTCGCTCAACTGGACAACCCCCATCAATAACATCACTACGGCGCTGGGCGGAGTATCGTTCCCGAAAATGACGTATATTTCAGGAACGGGCATTTATACCGGGACGCTTACGGCGCAACAGATAAATGTAGCCGGGCTCAACGCCTCGAATATAACCACCGGAACACTCAGCGCCAACCGGATCGCCGCAGGTAGCCTCGACGCCTCGAAGCTCAATGCGGCGAGCGTTCAGGCGGATATCGTCAACGCCTCTTATATCAATGGCCTGTCGCTCGACTTTTGCCGGGGAACCATCGGCAACTGGACGATAGACTACGATGCCATCCGGACCGGCTCCTTGAATTCCGTGTATGCCCGCCCCATTCAGATACGCCCGGCGGCCTCCGGTTCAGGCTATTGGTACACCGGTCAATATCAACCTTTCGGTGTTTCGATGTTGTGGCGTAATTACTACGGAGGCGGACACATATCGTTCGGCGATGTGGCGGCCTCCGCGTCGAGCGTCAAAACCGGGTTCATCGGGATTCAGATGATGGACAGCAACGGGTGCGAATATTTCTGCCTGGCGGCGAACGCTTTCAGCGCTTCGAATGAAATATATAACCGGATCGCGGGCTGGGCATTCGACGACACCCGGATATGGAAGAACAACGTGAGTCTGGGTACGGACGGCTCGATCGCCAACGGGGTGAAGTGGAAGCTCAACAACGACGGCTCGGGGCAAATCGCAGGCGGCAACATCGCCTGGGATGCCGCCGGCAACGTAACCTTCAGCGCTGCGGTGGCGCTCAACTGGTCGAATTCGGATGTCAGCGGGATTGTGGCCGCCCTCGGGGGAGCGGGCTACCCCAAACTTACGAGGATTACCAGCGCCGGCATCTACACAGGAACCATAAGCGCCGGCCAGGTCACGGTCGATTCCACCCTGCTTGTCGGCGGCAGCACAAATAACGGAAGTATTGTCGTTCTGGACGCTACGAATGAACTGAAAGCGTTGATCAACCGCTCAGGTATATACGCGATTGGCGGAACGATTGGCGGTTGGAACATCACTCCGACCACAATCAATGCCGGAAGCGTTAGCCTCTCCTCCGGGGGAACGATATACAACGGCAATTACTGGCGGCTGAACAATGACGGTTCCGGGCTTTTGGCGGCCAATAACATCTATTGGGATGCCGCCGGCAATATTACCATGAAGAACGCCACGATCCAGGACGTAACGATAAAGGGAACGATCCGATCTCCGTTCGTGCGTGTGGACGGATCTATCGCCGTAGTTATCGGCGGGGGTACTCCCGTAGCATCGAGACCCGATTCCGAGAAGTATGACAATATGTGCGTTATCGCCGGTACGGACGGTAGTGGCTGGGGCATGGCGGAGCCCGCACTGCCTTGGAATATAGAACAATCGGGCCGCAGGTTATGCCTGACGCATTACCGCTATAATAACGAGATCGTATCGGGTTATTGCACTTTTACGGCCCCATCAGGCTATTATTTCTACGAGTACGGTCGCCAATCGACCAAATTGAAAATGTCCCGCGAGGTTATCGAGTTGATGGGTTACGGAACATCGACCCAGTTCTATGGGTGGATCGTGCTGAACCGCCGCGACCTTTTGACTGCAGGAAAGTACGGCGCTTTCCAACAATATCTGGCGATGGGTACTGTTACTTGCACCTCGACCTCAGCGGCAACTTTAAAATACAAAACTTATGACGGCTCAACGATGTCGATTTCAAAATCCGGAATGGGGAACTTTTTTATCTATATGCCCTGGAGCCTTGGTGTCGATAAATACATGGTTATTCTCACCGGCAAAATCAGCGCCGTGCAGAATACACCCATTTACGCAACGGTTAAAAATCAATATGCTTCATATTTCCAGGTGCAAACACAGGATGATGAAAGTGCCAACGAGGGTTCATTCAACTTTATCGTGGTCAGTACAGCCGATTTTGTGTAAAAATGCCTGATCCTTAAACCTGCCGAATAATTCACGATTATTCCTTAATAAACCTCAAAATGAAAATCATCAGCACCGTAAAAACCGATACTGCGCTCATGCAGACCGGCAACGCTTTGTATGTGGTCGAATACACGACCACCGACGGCAAACTCAACCGCATTCAGGTCACCGTCAAAAAGCCGGTCACGGATGACACGCCCACAGAGGATGCACCAATCCTGGGTTACATCTACCTGGATCATGGTAATATTTCATGCAACCTGTTTGGGAATGTCGGCCTGGCTTCGCTTTTCGGGGATTTCGAAGCGATCGTCGAAACGGTTCGTGATCAGGTCGGCGAAGAAAAAGCCGCCGGGTAGCAAACCAGGCCCCGCAGCTCCGGCTATTCGTTTGCAAACAATCAAATCCCCTACGATGGAACTTCAGATCAAAGACCGCCTGTTCATTCCGGCATTATTCCCCAAAGAAGGCAACTTCCGGCAATTCAACCTCAAGAAAGAGATCCTTCGCAAGATCGAGATATCGCCCGAAGAGCGCGAGGCTATCTGTCTGCACGAGAACCAGGAAACCAAACGCATCGAGTGGGATGCCCAGAAAGATGAACCGAGATTCTTTGACTTCTCGGCGGAAGAGGTCAACTACATGAAAGAGTCCTGCGAAAAGCTCTCTGACCAAATGCTGCCGGACGAGATGTGGAATGTCGTGGAGAAGGTGTACAACGCCATCCAGGAGCAGTAAGGTCAAACATTAGCCCTCTCTGAAGCCTAATTGATAACAGAGAGAACCGATCCCCGGACACTCCCGTGACCGGGGATTTTTTAACCCCTGCATCGATGGCCCGTCAGGACATAAGCGTTGACCCCACATACGGCGAAGTGGCCACGACCGACAACCTGAACGGCAAGGCGGTCTGCGATTTCGTATTGCTGGAGGAGTTCGACGGGCCGTATGGCGCCGCGGCGATCTACGGGGAGGTGCTGCTGCCTGCCGGATTTGCTGCCCGCTATCAGGATTCTATCGGCATCGCCACCCGCATCGGTTACCTGGGCAGCGACAAACCCCTATGCCTGCGCCTGAAGACGGAAACCCCGGGCGGGGATACCGAATACATCTTCAACACAGCCAGGCGCGACCCCTGGTTTTCGCTCGTCCGAGAGAGCGGGGAGGGGCATACAACGCCGATCAGCGCCTCGGAACTGCACCAGATCAATGCGCAGGGGAGCTATAAGCTGCTGCTTCGCGAGGGTTGCCTGGCCGTCTACAGCGGCGGGGACACCGATTTGCAGATCAAGCCCTCGAAGTATCAGAACGAGGTTTTCCTGCTGAAAGCCTCCGCCGGGAACCTCTACCAACACCCAACCACCGGTGTGGGGTTGATCGACTTCCTGCACGGGAATTTCGAGAATTCGGGCCTGGCCGAAAAGCTGCAACAGGAGTTCGAGAACGACCGGATGATCATCAACAACGCGTACATGAACTCCGAAACGGGGGAACTGTACCTGGATGTGGAGGAACGCAATGGGTAGGTACACCGTCGTCACGGGCCAGAACCTATACGACGTGGCCCTGCACATCTACGGCTCCGTGGAAGGCATCATCGACCTGATGATGAACAACACCTCGCTCTCCCTGGCCGACACCCTTCGTGCCGGGGACGAGTTGGTTTACACGGACGATTACCTCATCAATGCCGATATTGTCGCCTACAACCGGCTGCACGGCATCGTTCCCGCTAACGGGGAGCGCGGCGTCTACCCGAAGTACCCGCCGCAGGACAAACCGCTGGAGTTGGAAGCGGTACTGTCCGGCACCGGAACATCGGCGGGTTTCGCCCTGGCAGGCACCGCGGATATCGTCGTCGATTGGGGTGACAATACCCCCCTGCAAACCCTCCCTCTAACCGGGGACCTGCATTTTTTCCACCACTCCTTCGACAACGTGGCGCCCGGGGAGCGCCGGATCAGGATATACGGCGGCGGCTCCGTCACGCAGGCCGACCTGAGCGCACTGCAGGCCACGGCCCTCTACGGCTATCCTCCGTCCGTCCTGGAGCGCTTCACCCTGAACGACGCCACCCTGGAACTCGACTTTTTGCCGGTCATGCAAAAGGCGTATCACCTCGACCTGACGGGAATCAAAACGCCATGCCTGCTGCCCCTGACCGAAGTCCGCACGGCCATGCAGATCGACCTTACCGGGGCGTCCGTCCCGCGGGAGGCGCTGGACGCATACCTGATCGCGCTGGCCGGCAGATATTACGGCCGCCGTCCCTGCACCGTCACGCTGCCCGGCGAACCCTCGGGCGACTACCGCGAGCCGCCGCGGGATGAGAACCAAAGCTATCTCCTGCGCACCGGCATGGAGGCCATGTGGGTGCTCACGCACGAGCCGGCATGGAACGAGGCCGGCTACTGGAAATTCATCGTCAACTCAACCACCTACACCACCCAGCCATGAGCCGTCCTATCAGGGATATATATGCCGAAGCGATCAAAGAACGCAACAAACGCATGGAACTCAATGAATTCGCCAGTGACTCGAAGCTCTCGGTGATGAACGGCATCCTGTGGGTCGTCTCCACCATCATCCATAGCTTCGAGGCCATCCTGGACGTGTTCGCCATCGACATCTCCTCGACCATCAACAACCGCATCAACGGAACGCCGACCTACTACGCCAACGCCCTGCTCCAGTTCCAGAAAGGCGATATGCTGACCGTGCGGGAGGATGGCCTGGCGTTCGGATACGCCTCAGTGGACACGACCAAGCGCATCATCACACAGGTATCCTACACGGAGAGCGCCAACGACGATGGCCTGGACAACCGGCTCATCCTGAAGGTGGCCACCGGGGAAAAGGGAAACCTTTCGGCCATCAGCGCCGAAGACCTGGTGGTGATCAACGCCTACATCAACCAGATCAAGTTCGCCGGAACGCGCATCGAGGTCATCAGCCGCATGGGGGATGTGCTGATCCCCCGAGCGACGGTCTACCATGATGGTGCGGTGCGCGAATCGGAACTCTACGACGCCATCGAGGAGAGCCTGAACGACTATGTGATGAATATCGAGTTCGACTCAGGCGTTTATGTGAGCCGGGTGCTGGAGGCCATCAAAAAAGTGGAACACGTCACGGACGTGTTCATCGACCCGGCCCACCTTCCCGAGCAGGGGATATTCCTGGCCTGCTACGACAGCGACGGCCACCTGGCGGCGCCCACGAAAATATCCCGCATCAGCCACACCAGTTCGGGATATGTACGTCAATCCTCAGGCAAAGGGGATGAAGCGGCGCTGCCCGATTTTCGCCAGGCCATTAAACTTGTCACCGACAGCGGATGCGATACCGGTTGCCTACAGACCGATTAGTGAACCGGCTCATGCCGCACTACCTCGCCGGACGAAAGGTCATCCTGTTCGTCCAGAGCCTCGTCTATCCCCTGCAAACCCTTAACGAGCGTTTCGTGGCCTTCGCCAAAGAGAAACTGATCGAGGCGAACATGACCAGCCAGGTGCTCTATTTCGAGTGGTTCCTGAACCGTAAGCTCGGCGCTTACCTGGCCGACCCCCAGGACAGGATATTCATCAGGGACAGCACCGTGCTGGGGGTCGATCTGTACCATGAGGACTCGGCCCACGCCCGGCCTTTCACGGTGTGGTACCAGGGCGAGCAGGTGGCCGTCATCGACCCGCGGGAAGAGCCCCGGCCGTTCTACTTCCGGGCCGACGAGAAGGCGGTCAACCGCGTCGGGTTCATGGTGTGCGTCTCGCGGATCACCATCCCGGAACACGAGCTGGTCAACATGCTTTCCCATTACGTCAACCTGTATAAAATCGCCGGAAAGACCTATCTGATCAGGATCGACCAGAAAGAAATAACGCCTAACACCCAACTCAAATGAAAGAATATGTAGCCCAGACGGGCGGACGGTATACCTATGTCGATGACGTGCTCAACCTGCAGGAGCTCGCCATGAGCATGACCTCGATCTTCGAGGGTTGTTCGAACTTCATCATCTCGGGATGTGTGGCCGACGCGGGAAAGATCACTCCGGGTTATGTCTGGATCAACGGCAAGGTGCGCCGTTTCGAAGGCTGCACCACCTCGCAGTTTCCCTACTACCTCTACGAGGCGAATAGCTATGAGGCGACCACGTATGCCAATGATGTGAATAAGCGCGGCCGTTGCAACTACCTCTGCCTGGGCGCCGTCTCCGTCCCCCAGCAACCCGACCCGGTGACGGGGGCGCTGCCGGGATTTATCGAAATGCGGGAAGACCACTCGCCCCGCTTCATAGACAAATTTTTCGGGCGGTATGCCGTATTGCTCGAATCGCCCTTCTCGAAGCAAACGGTAAAAAAGGATCTGACACTGACCGGGAAGTTCACCGCCGAGAAAGAGATCGAATCCAGGACCGGGGTTTCGGTGGTCGGCCCTTCGGGTTACGTGTTGCGCAATATCGTAAAATCGTCGGGCGACGCCTCCCTGGGCGCCTACCATAATGGATTACTCGTCAGTGAGATCGTCATCCACACCGACGGATCGTTCTCGCTTTGGAACCACGGGCGGGAATTGGCACGGATAGATGCCCAGGGAGTGACCAGCGGCACCTCCCGCTGCCAGACCCATCAGGTCGGCGACCTGCGCATCTTCGGTCAACAGATCATCAACGTCGGCGACAACACGGATCAGGGTGCGGTCAACGTCAACCGGACGGGATACGAAGGCGGGACGACGCGCTTCCGCAACTTCCGCGTTTTCGACGGTAAATCGTCCGTCCCCATGCTCTCGGTGGAGGGCGCCGACCGTATGGTCGGCCTCGATGCCCTGCTTCAGGTCAGGAGCGAGGGACGGGGAATGCAGTTGGCCAACA
This sequence comes from Rikenellaceae bacterium, assembly GCA_031551595.1. Classification (GTDB taxonomy): domain Bacteria; phylum Bacteroidota; class Bacteroidia; order Bacteroidales; family Rikenellaceae; genus JAVBOW01. The sequence continues at coordinate 9,895 of JAVBNK010000081.1, forward strand.
CGCTGTATGCAAAAACGGAAGTCCGCCTGGTCAACACCCTGGACTGGCTCGACAAGAACAATGAGAAGATCGCCGGCATCGGTTTCGACAGCGCCACCACGTTCGACTTCGCCGTGCGCAATACCTTGGGAAATATCCTGCTCTCCCCGGGCGGGTACGTGGACATCCTGGGCGAGTTAAGGGTCGGCGGGGTCAACATCGCCGCCACGTATGTAGCCCAGAGTTATTTTACGGCGGAACTGGCCAAGAAAGTAAACGTCGTGGCCGGCAAGCAGCTTTCGACCGAGGATTTCACGACGGCATACCGCAATAAACTCGATGCGATCTCCACCGGCGATATCTCGGGGGCGGAAGGAGGGTTCGCCACGGCGGGCGACGTGGCCGGGGAACTGCGCAAAAAACTCAACATCGAAAACAACCTCTCGGAAGTGGCCGACAAAGCGGCGGCACGGACCAACCTGGACGTTTTCTCAAAGCCGGAGGCGAAGGCGACATTCCTGAAAATTTCCAACCACCTCTCGGAAATCACTTCCCTCTCCTCTTTCGAGGTGGAGGGCAAAACCCCGGAGCAGATCATCGGGATCAAAGAGCAGAGACAGCAGGCCGTGCGGGACAACATCGACGCCGAGCGGAAGGGAAGCGCCGAGCTGCGGCTGGCCAAAGCCTCGAACCTCGCCGACCTGGGCGACAAGGTCAAGGCACGACAGAACCTTTCGGTCTATTCCGTGTCCGAGATCGACTCGATGCTTTCAGGCAAACTGGGCAACGACGCCGCCTACTCGGGACTGCCCTTCACCCTCGAACTGAAGAACAAGCTGGACGGGATCAGGACGGGGCACTTCGCCGGCATCGACGCCGAGGGCAAATCGGTGGCCCAGGCCGAAGGCTACGTGCCGACCTCAGCGGTCGTAAAAGAGCTGGCCAAGAAAGCCAACCTGCTGCTGGACGGACTCAACTCGTCGCAAAAGGAGTCCGTGTGCGAGAACCTGGGCATCTATTCCAAAGCCGCATCCGACGCCCGGTACGCCGCCTTCGACCAACTCTTCCAGGACTATATCGCCTACCTGGTCAAAGGCGGCAAAACGACCTCCGAGGCCCAGAAGATACTCCGTGACAAACTCGACGTGCCCTCCAAAGGCGACGTGTCGTCCACCTGCGTGAGCAAGACGGCTCAACTGTCCGACCTCTCGTTACCCAACGCGAACGCAAAAAAAGTCGCCTGCCAGAACCTCGGGGCAGCCTATGCGGAAGACGTGCAGACCAAGCTCATCGACACCGGATGGATTCAGATGTCCAACTCTGGGGTCAACACGGACACCAAGGCGCTTTTCATCCGACAGATCGGCAACGTGGTCAGCATCCAAGGGCAGGTCAACACCAGCAAAGCCGACGGGGGGCACCGGGGCGGCATCGTGGCCATCATTCCGAACCAAATCCAACCGCCCCGGTATGGTTTGCGGCACACGCTGTGCGACTTCAACGAAGATCACGGCTACAACCGCGGCGCCTCGTTTTTCATCAACGGGGGGTCTCGGAACCTGACCATCTACGAAAGCGGCTGGCCCGGGACAGTCACGAACCTAAACTTCACATACTTCGTATAACATGAAAAAGATCAACATCCAGCGCGACCTGGACAGCCGGGCGCGTATCGAACGCAACGCGGTCCACGCATCCCCTCGGCCCATGCCGGCGACACCTCAAGTCGAACCCCAAACCGAATCCGAAGATGCCCCGAGCCAAGAAACACATGAACTACCGCTACCTGACCAAGGCGGGCAGAATGTCCCAAAAACGAAAACCGGACGCAGGGCGGCCAAAGGGAACCTATAAACGGTTCCGGTTCGAGCAGACCCGGCTCGGTTTTTTTCTGCGGTATGAAGCGCCCGTCGTGTACGCGCTCATCCGGGAAATGACCCCGCCGGGTTATTTCTTCGAACCGCCCTACCTGCTGATCAAAATCCTGTGCGCCGCCTCCGGGGATCCGGTATTCAGAAAAGCCAAGTTCCACCGCTACCTGGAGGAATACCTGGACAACGGGCTGTTCTGCCGCACGCCCAAGAAGCCGACTCCGACTAGGGTCGCCTACTACGAAAGGCTGCGGACCGCCAGGATGAAGCGGTATATCGAGCAAAACCGGGACAAGATCGAACGGTACCGCCAACAGTCAGGCGGCGATCCGCAGGATGATACCGGATTGCAATTATTGTCTCAACGGACGTATCGTTATTTACTGGATTCCAGCATTATAAAATAATTTTCAAAAACAATTTTCCTCTTTTTTGGCGCACCGGAAAATTGCCCCTACTTTTGCCTTGCACTCTTTCTTACGGGTGCGGTCATTTCAATTTGCAGTCCGCGCTCTGCGGGCGACGGTAGCGGGTAACAACCAGGGGATTCCCCCTGTCGAACGATCTCCCTACGAAGATTAATTGCTCATTTGAGGTGGACGGTGGCATCCGAACCCGTCCATATCCGGACCAGTTTGCTCGGCAATTAATAACTACCAGCATTCTTTACCCAACATGCAAGAATCAATTCACGAGGAACAGGGCATCGGGACGACGACCGTAGAGGATCAGTTTTTAGGTCTCCAGGAATCGTTCGCCCAGGCGCAGCAACGTGCGCTCGAAGAGAACAAGACATTCGCCAGGACGGAGTTCTTCCGCCTGGACAAAGCGGGGGTGTACCGCATCCGCATCCTACCGCTGGCCCCCAATCCCAAACATGACCGCCGGGGATACGAATACCCCGTCCACCAACTGTTGATGGAGATCGAGAAGCCTGCCGCCGGCGGCAAACCCTCCAGCATGTACGTCACCGTGCCGCGCACCACCGAAGCGGGCTACTCCATCGACCTGATTGACACCTACCGCAAGCTGGCCGTGGCCAAGGCAAAGGATTTGGGCGACGACAAGCTCGCCGAAAAGATCGACGGCGGCTCGTTCGGCGGCGGGATGAAGTTCAACTACGGCCACGCAATGTACATCTTAGACCTGAACGACCGCGGCAAGGGCATCCAACTGCTCACCCTGAGCCATTCGCAGTTCAAAGACCTGGACGAGCGCAAATTCAGGCTTTGGGAGAAGAAACTCGCGAAGAATCCCCATTACCCCTGCCCGATCTGTTCGGTCTACAACGCCTATCCGGTCGAGATCGAGAAGCGCAAAAACGGAGGCAAGACCGAATACATCACCGGCATCGACAACGAATCGGACAACGATATACTCTCCAAAGAGGAACTGACGGTGCTGATGAACACCCCGCGCATTCCGGAGATCATCTACCGCTATTCGCGCTACCAATTCGGCGCTACGCTCGAATACCTCAAGCAGTGCGACCTCAGATATGGCCTGCAGATCATGGAGGCCGATGAAATGGCCCAGGCCGTCGAGCGCCTGCAGGGCGAGTTGCCCAAAGAGGATACCAGCGTCTTCTCCTTCGACAAGCGCACCAAAGAGGCGAAAGACACCGCCTCGGG
>JAVBNK010000183.1:0-3016 GCA_031551595.1 Rikenellaceae bacterium
AAGGTGATGAAAAAAGAATTGATCCATATCGCCCTGTCGTTGCTTTGCATCGCCTCTGCGGCTACAGCGCAGGTAAAGAGCCCGGACGGGCGTATCGGGATGCACGACGTGATGACAACCTATTCCGACGGAAAAGTGACCGTGTCGATGCAGTTGGACGCCACCCAGGTGGATCTGCACCGCACCGAAGCCATTGTACTCACGCCTGTGGTCCGGGCTGCGGGTAACGAGCGCGAACTCACGCCTGTGGTCCTCAGCGGCCGCAACCGGATGAAATCCGACCACCGCGCCGTACGTTTCCATCGCGCGCTTCCCTACGACCCGACGTCGTCCGTTGCACCCGCTATGATTCCTTATATCGCCTCCACGGTTTACGAACCCTGGATGGCCGGGGCGATCCTCGCCCTGAAAGAGGATGTTTACGGTTGCGCCCAGAAACACGTTTCCGTCGGTTCCGTCGCCCTGACGGCCCTTCGTCCGGCCGAGCCGGTGAAGCCCGTCGGAACGCCGGCCGTTACCTACATCACTCCGGTCGCCGAAGCAGTCAAGAACCGCCATATGAGCGGTTCGGCATTTCTTGACTTTCCGGCGGGGAAGTCGGTGATTTTAAGCGATTTTCGTGACAATTCCAATGAACTGAGCAAGATCCGTAAGATGCTCGACGGGTTGCACGGCGACGAGGCTGTGGTCATCGACTCCATCTCCCTGCGTGGTTTTGCCTCGCCCGAAGGGGGTTACGCTACCAACAAACACCTCTCGCAACAACGTGCCGAAGCCTTGCGCAGCTACCTGCAGAGAGCCTATTCCTTTCCTTCCACGATGTTTTCCGTAAGTTCGGCGGCCGAGGACTGGACCGGTCTGGAAGCCCTGGTCGAAGCATCGGATATTGCCGGACGCGACGATGTGCTCTCGGTAATTGGCAGCGGCGGGGATCCCGACGTACGTGAACGTAAGCTCAAGACGCTGGCCGCTTACCCGAAACTGCTGAAGGACTATTTCCCGCAGCTGCGCCGGGTGGAGTACCGCCTCGACTATACCGTGCGCGCCTTCAGCGTGGAAGATGGCAAAAAAAAGATCCGTACCAACCCCGGCCAAATGAGCCTCAATGAGATGTTTCTGGTCGCCAATACCTACCCGAGGGGGAGCGATGAATTCAAACGGGCATTCGATGTGGCCGTGCATATCTTTCCCGCTGACACGGTGGCCAACCTCAACGAGGCGGCCATGCTGCTCGAGCACGGCGACGCCACGGCCGCCCGCCGGTACCTGGAGCCCTACGTTTCGCATCCCGGTGCATGGAACAACCTGGGGGTGATGTACCTGCTCGAAGGCGACCACGCGCATGCGAAAACCTACTTCGACAAAGCTGCCGGGAGCCCCGAGGCGGCAAAAAACCATGAACTGCTCGCCCGCATGGAAGCGTACGAGAAAATGAAGGCCGACTGGGACGCCTATTCGAAATGACCTCATCCCGACCGTGGTATCGCCTGGGCCGGGATCGTGAAATACAAGATAGTCCGGCGGGTTTCAGGCACACCCTGAAACCCGCCGGACTTTTACGTATACATCTAATATTCAGTTCGATGCAATATTGGCATGCATTTTGAAATATACTTTCATATTAATTTATTATTAAATCTTGTATAATTTAAAATTAATTTATCATGAAACGTGGATTAACATTTTTATTGGCAGCTTTACCTGTTATGTCGGTTGTGTTTTTCGGCTGCAACAAATCGAACGATGCGGCTCCGGAAGGTGGAGTCCAAGGTGTATTCGTAAAGTTCAACAAGGTTTCTGCAAAGTCCATCTCTCCCGGGGTGACCGACCCCACGCTGGTTTTCAACGACGGTTACCTCTATTTCGTCTCCGGTTCGGGACAAATCACCGGATTCCGGACCGTAACCAATGGCAATGCACCGCTGACCGACATCTCCGTGGGCATCGAAACGCTCGAGGCAGGTGTCGTTATTCCGGTTCTCGTCAATACGATTTCCGTTTACTTTTCCGGCAATATCCCGACAGGGGTAACATTGCCCACTTCCGGTCCATACAGCGATGTCGAGCAGACGGTCATATCGCTCAACAGCCAATACGACGTTTCGGGGGGCGTAACCGCCGCAACGATCTATGGAGGCAGCCCGATCATACCGCCCGTGGATCCCTCTCCGAACGCCACGGCGGATATCGAGGTGCGCCCCCTGGCATCGAGGATCGAGATAAGCGCCATCACCGGTGATGCCAGCATCACAGGCCCCTGGATCGTCGAAGGCATATTCATCAATAAATACGACAGCCAACAATACCTGAACGCGATCCGCAACACCGCAGGCTTTCAGGATAACGGTGACATGGCGGCCGCTTACCTGGCCGGCGCTACCGGATACCCGACAGCGGACAACGGCAAATATTTCGACTATAACGCCGCCGGCGTAGGAACGCTGGACGGCGGAACCAATGCCTACACACCGACGACGGCAGGCAATGTGTGGTCTTACAATGTTTTTGCCGGTCTGGTCCCGCATATCGTGATCCGGCTCAGCGGCTTCGACATCTTTTCGAGTCCGCAATTCTTGACCGTGAGGACCTTCCGCACCAGTGGCGATGCCCTGATCACGTCGTTCGAACGCGGCAAGATCTACCGGATCACCGACATCGCGTTTACCGGCAACGATCTTGTCGAGCAGCCGGAACTGGAAACGCAGAATGTCGAGGTCACCGTCGACCTGATCGACTGGACCTTCGAAGAGGGCGTCCAACCCGGATTCTGATCGGTTCGTCATCCGGATCCCCTGCTTCGAGGGCGATAACCGCCGATCCTGTGCGGCCGGGTAGCTCTGTTCCCGGCCGCCGGGAACGGAATTATTCGGCCGCACACCTGTACACGCCTGCAAATTCACTGTAAAACAATCGGTTAAATCTTTCACTCGTGAAATTTACGATTTATATATTGCTTTTCGTCGGCATCATAAGTTCGGGATGTGTCAGGGAGGAGGTCGGCCCGTGCCCGCCGGCC
>JAVBNK010000194.1:0-20143 GCA_031551595.1 Rikenellaceae bacterium
TTCCATTTCTATAATAACTAACTGAATTTTCAGGACTTTTATTACTTATATAGACTTTTCCCCCTCCGTTTTCTACTCCCGGGGACGATTTTTTTTGCGTTTTATGAGAAATTTATGCTTATCGGACTGATTTATAACTACCATCGACACACCCATACCCTGCCCGAGGCCGGCGGTCGCCGGAAGCCGCCCGGCAGAGAAGGGAATGACGGCAGAAACAATCGCGGCCCCGATCGGTAATCAGGATCGTGTGCGGTGGGGATCGACGCCTGCACAGGGCATTACACGACGGGCCGATATCAATATCGCCACGCCTGGCCGACGCAGGGCCGGACGCGTCCGGCCCATGCCTTGCCATGAGGCCTTCCGCAAACCCCGGTCCGCGGCCGGAACCTCGCCCGGCCCAAAAGCCGAACGATCAATCTGTGCACAAAGGATTTAATATCCGCTTTAAGAGTAAAGCGGGGGAAGCAGGCTCCGTTCTGCCATCATCATGAGAAAAACCAAGCCCCGGCCAACCCCGGAGCGGGGAGGTCATCGCCGCAACCTCCCGGGGATGGGCAACCGCCGGAATCCGGCCGTACGCAAGGCGATGCAACCGGAAGTTGCCCCTTTATTTTTTAGTGATGCAGCGGTAGATCCCGTCGGCGTCGTAGCCGCATTGGGCGATGAGTTGGGCGGGGGTGCCGTGCTGGACGAAACGGTCGGGGATGCCGAGCATGTCGACCCGGCAGGTGTAGCCGCGCGAGGCGAAGAATTCGAGCACCGCGCTGCCTGCACCGCCGCAAATGGCGCCATCCTCGACGGTGATGACGCGCCCGAAGCGTGAGCCTATCTTATCCAGCAATTCCTCGTCGAGGGGTTTGGCGAAGCGCAGGTCGATGTGGGCGGGGTTGAGTCCGCCGGCCACGGCGCGTTCGATGGCTGCGGCGGCCGCCACGCCGGTCGTGCCCAGGCTGACGACGGCAATTCCCTCCCCTTCGCGCAGGATACGTCCGCGGCCGACCTCAACCTTTTGCATGGGCTGCCGCCAGCCGGACACCGAGCCGCGCCCCCGGGGATAACGGATCACGAACGGGCGTCCGGACACCGAGGCGGTGTACATCATGTGGCGCAGTTCCACCTCGTCCATCGGGGCGGCGATCGTCATGTCGGGAATGCAGCGGAAATAGGCGATGTCGAAGCATCCGTGGTGCGTGGGGCCGTCCTCGCCGACCAGTCCGGCGCGGTCGAGGCAGAACACCACGGGCAGGCCCTGCAACGCCACGTCGTGGATCACGTTGTCGTAGGCCCGTTGCATGAACGACGAGTAAATATTGCAGAAAGGCAGCAGCCCGGAGGTCGCCAGCCCCGCGGAGAAGGTCACGGCATGGCCTTCGGCGATCCCCACGTCGAAACAGCGGTCGGGCAGCGCCTCCATCATGACATTCATTGAGCATCCGGAAGGCATGGCCGGGGTGATCCCCACGATGCGCCCGTCGGCCTGCGCCAATTCGAGCAGCGTGTGGCCGAACACGTCCTGGAACAGCGGCGGGCTGCCTGCGGCGGCCGAAGGGATGCGCTCCCCGGTATCGGGGTTGAAGCGTCCCGGGGCGTGCCACACGGACTGGTTGGCCTCGGCCGGGCTGTAACCCTTGCCCTTGACCGTGAGCACATGCAGCAGCTTCGGGCCGGGGATATCCTTCAGGTCGCGCAGCGTCTTGGTCAGCAGCGCCACGTCATGGCCGTCCACGGGGCCGAAATAGCGGAAATTCAAGCTCTCGAACAGATTGCTTTGCTGCAACAGCCCCTGCTTGAGCGAATCCCAGGTCTTTTTTATAAGGTTGCGCAGGCGCGGGGTACGCGCCAGGGCGATCCACGTGCGGGTTTTGATGCGGTTATAGCGTTTCGAGGTGGTGATGCTGAGCAGGTACTCCTTCATCGCGCCCACGTTGGGGTCGATCGACATGTGGTTGTCGTTGAGGATCACCAGCAGGTCGGTATTCTGCGCCCCGGCGTTGTTGAGCCCCTCGAACGCGAGGCCGCCGGTGAGTGCGCCGTCGCCGATGATGGCCACCACGTCGCCCCGGCGGCCGGTCAGTCTGTTGGCCGCGGCCATGCCCAGCGCCGCCGAGATCGACACCGACGAGTGGCCGCCCCCGAAAGCGTCGTATTCGCTCTCCGAACGCTTCGGGAAGCCGCTCAGGCCGTCCTGTTTGCGGTTGGTGTGGAAAAGGTCGCGGCGCGAGGTGATGATCTTGTGGGCATAGGCCTGGTGGCCCACGTCCCAGATCAACTTGTCGTCGGGCGTATGATAGACATAGTGCAGGGCGGCAGTGAGTTCGACCACGCCGAGCGACGAGGCGAGGTGGCCGGGGTTGGAGGACAACTCCCTGATAATAAATGCCCTCAGTTGGTCGCAATATTCGCGCAACTGATGGACGTTTAATCGTTTAAGGTCGTCCGGAGAATTTATTTCGTCGATGAGTTCCGCCATTTGGCCTGCAAATTGAAGTGCAAAGATAGGAACAAACCCCCTAATTTCCGAAACACCGGTAGGGTTTATTAAAAATTATGTATCTTCGTGGAATAAAATGATGAAAACAGGAATGAAAAGAGCGGTCATGGTCATCGTGGGATGCGCAGCGATGTGTTCGTGCGTGTCGAGTAAGGTATATAACTCGGAGAAAGCCAGCCGGATGCGTACCGAGGACGCGCTTTGGGCGGAGCAGGACCGCACCGCCCGGTTGTCGGACAGCCTGGCGACCGCATTGCGGGAGCGCGACCTGCTGGCCGGGGACACCACCCGCCTGGGCGTCGCCAACCGCGACTGGCAGGGCCGCTACGGCCAACTGAGCGGCAAGTACGACAAACTGCTGGCTGACGGGTCGGCCGAGGCGTCGCGGATGCTCAAAGAATTGCAGGCCCGCGAGCAGCGTGTCGGCGAGCTGGAACAGACGCTCCGCGCCCGTGAGGAGGCCCTTGCCGCCATCCGCCGCCAGGTGGCCGACGCCCTGCTCGGCTTCGAGGGCAAGGGGCTGACCATCACCCAGAAGGACGGTAAGGTCTACGTGTCGATGGAGGACAAACTGCTCTTCCGCTCAGGCAGTTGGGAGGTCGACCCCAACGGCGCCAAGGCGGTGCGTGAATTGGGCACGGTGCTGGCACACAACGCCGATATCAACGTGATGGTCGAGGGCCATACGGACGACGTGCCCTACAAGGCCAACGGGCCGGTGCTGGACAACCTCGACCTGAGCACCAAACGCGCCACGACGGTCACCCGGCTGCTGCTCGAAAACAAGGAGATCGCCCCCTCGCGCATCACGGCCGCCGGCCGCGGCGAATCGCTGCCCGTCGACCCGGCCAAGACGACCGAAGCCCGTGCCAAAAACCGCCGCACGGAGATCATCCTCACCCCGAAGCTCGACGAGCTGATGCAACTGATGGACACGAAATAACCGCCGGAAGGCCGTAAAACAAACAATATGCTACAACCCGGCTATCTCTCCTCGCACCGTAACAAACGGCCGAAACCTCCCGTCTACACCCGCGCGATGGTGCTGGTGGGCGGAGTGGTGATCGTGGCGGCTTTAGGGTATATGGCCCTGAACCTCGGCCAGGCCGGCTCGGCGGTCGCGGTGTGCATCCCGTTCGTCATCGCGGGCGGGGCCATGGTCGTCGGCGGCCTGCTGCTCGGCCTGTGGGCGGCCGGAAAGAAGAGGAAGTAATTTTTTTCGATCTTATTTAAAGTCCGCGGCTCCGGGTGTGGCTTACTGGGACTCAGCGAAGCGACGTAAAGAGAAAATGTAATCGTAACCACGAATGAAATATAAACGCATACTGCTCAAACTCAGCGGCGAGTCGCTCGGCGCAGGTGGCAACGGCATCTCGCCGCAATGCCTCGAATCGTACGCCCGCCAAATCAAAACGATCGCCGACAGCGGCGTACAGACCGGCATCGTCATCGGCGGGGGCAACATCTTCCGCGGGCTGACGGGCCTGAAGAACGGTTTCGACCGCGTGAAAGGCGACCTGATGGGATTGCTTGCCACGATCATCTAGTGGATCGGGTTGCAATCGGCCCTGGAGGGAGCAGGCGTGAGGACCAAAGTGCTCACTTCGATCCGCATGGAGCCTATCGGCGAATATTACAGCAAGGCCCTCGCCCTGGAATACCTCGCGGCAGGTTATGTGGTAATTATCGGCGGCGGCACCTCGAACCCCTATTTCACGACCGACACCGCCTCGGCGTTGCGCGGGGTGGAGATCCAGGCCGACGTGATGCTCAAGGGCACGCGCGTGGACGGCGTCTACACGGCCGACCCCGAGAAAGACCCCACGGCCACCCGCTTCGACGAGATCACCTTCGACGAAGTCTACCGCCGCAACCTCAAGGTGATGGACCTGACGGCATTCACCTTATGCAAGGAGAACGGCCTGCCGGTGATCGTATTCGACATGGACACCCCGGGCAACCTCGAAAAAGTGGTGGCCGGCCAACCCATAGGAACTATCGTAAAAAACTAAGATCCCGGAAAGGAGCATACGTACCGGATGAATAAACTTTAAACCGTTTCTAATAATACCCGACTTATGATTGACTCGAAAACCATTCTCGACGCCACGTCCGAACGGATGCAGAAAGCCATAGAGCACCTCTCGGAAGCCCTGGTGGCCATCCGCGCGGGCAAGGCCAGCACGAACGTACTGAACGGCGTGATGGTCGAATACTACGGCAGCCAGATGGGCATTTCGCAGGTGGCGAGCGTCACGGTGCCCGATGCCAAGACGGTGCTGATCCAGCCGTGGGAAAAAGGGATGATCCCGGTGATCGAAAAGGCGATCCTGGTGGCCAACCTGGGCCTCACGCCGTCGAACAACGGCGAGCAGATCCGCCTGACGATCCCCGCGCTGACCGAGGAACGCCGCAAACAACTCGTCAAGCAGGCCCACGGCGATGCCGAAACGTGCCGTGTGAGCCTTCGCAACGCCCGCCGCGATGCCATCGAAGCTTTTAAGAAAGCCGAAAAAGAGGGGATGCCCGAAGACATGGCCAGGGACGGCGAAGCGGATGCCCAGAAAATGATCGAAAAGTTCACCAAAAAACTCGACGAACTGCTCGCCGACAAGGAAAAGGAGATTATGACCGTCTGATGTCCGGAGCGTGTCGACAGAAAAGGTGCGGGAGGCTCCCCGCACCTTTTTTATGTAACGTGAGTCTGCATAAACAACCCCGCCGGCAAGCTGAGGGGTATTGCAAGGGCATGATTGCCAAAGGCAACCGCAACATTCCGCGGCCAGAAACCTCCGATTTCGACCCCGGTAATCGCGGGAGATGCGGGTAGGATCGCCGCAAGCGGCGGGGCATGTTATCCTCAGAAATTAAACGAATCCTTATACCCGCACTATTCAGCGTCAATCCACATACTGCAGCACCACGCCGCGTACGAACCGCAGGAAAGCGTCGAACTCCTCCCGGTCGATGGGATCGGGGCGGCTCATGAGGACCAGCGGGTGACGGGGGCCGCCCAGGCTGTACGACGTGTGGAAATAGGGATAATCGTTGACGTGGAACCCGAGCCGTTCATAGAACCGCAGGCGGCGGCGCGAGATATCGTCTTCGGGAGGGTCGATCTCCAGGATCACATGCGTCCCCGGATATGCCGCGAACAGCCACCGCATCAGCGCCGACCCTATGCCGCTGCCCCTCAGGCGCGGTTCTGTGGCCAGGTGTTCGACGAACGCCATCCCCCCGTCCACCCAATAGAACAGCAATCCGGCCAGGCCTCCCCCTTCCAGCCCAGCCACACCCCGGAACCGGGGATCGGCGTCGGCACGCCGATGGCTCTCCGGGCCGCGGCGCTCATAGTCCGGGAATGACACTTCGTAAAGCCTCCACACGTCCGGCCAAAGCGGATGCGAAGGATGTATGTCAATAATATCCATAACCCGTCATGCACTTAATATAATAGACCTACTTTTCAAGTATCTGTATTTAAAATATTTATCAATTCCGTGGCGTCGGATCGCAGCCGGCGGAAGGCACCTGGCGCCGCAGGCGGCCCGACCCGGCCCTCCGCGCCGGGTGGGCACTAACTGCACTTCGTTTGTTTTCCTCCGCTGGCTGCGAACCGACGGAGCGATCGTATGTAGCCGACTTATAATCAATATTTTTGAATAAAAATAGCGACAGTCATCCTAAATGCACAACGCGTTTCCTTAAATACATAACGGGTTATACATAAAAATTAACGTGCCACCGGCCGCATAACATTTTCTCGGGTTACCATGGCAATCCGCGTCCGGCCCCCTCCCATGGCGCACGGGGCTGCGGGGGTGGGCGCCGGGCCGAAACGATCCGAACGTTCACGAATATACCAAAAATCAGTCCGGAAAACCAAAAAAAAAGATGCACATCGCCCCCTGGCGCCACAACACGCTGATTTCCTGCCATTGTTTGCAAAGCCGGAAATTGTTTGTTACCTTTGGAGAAAACAATAAAACCCCCGGCATGAGTAACTCAAGCGGAAAACCCCTCTTTTCGCCCGACGAGGTGAAGTTCCTGTCGTTGCTGTCGCAAAAATTCCCTACGGCGCAGGCCGCCAGCACCGAGATCATCAACCTCCAGGCGATCATGTGCCTGCCGAAGGGCACCGAGCATTTCCTTACGGACATCCACGGCGAATACGAAACCTTCAGCCATGTGCTGCGCAACGCCTCGGGCGTGGTGCGGCGCAAGATCGACGAGATCTTCGGCAAACAGATCCAGGAACATGAAAAGGCCCAGCTGGCCACGCTGATCTACTACCCGGAAGAGAAACTCGGCGTGCTCGGCAAACAGGGCGTCACCACCGGCGAGTGGTACTACATGACATTGTTCCGGCTGGTGCAGGTGGCCCGCAACGCCGCCGAGAAATATACCCGCTCGAAGGTGCGCAAGGCCATGCCGCAGGAATTCGCCTACATAATCGACGAGCTTATCAACGAGTTGAGCGACCGCAAGGAGGAATACGTCGACAGCATCCTGCAGTCGATCATCAACATCGGCCGCGCCCCCCATTTCATCACGGCGATCTGCAACTTCATCCAGCGGCTGCTGATCGACCGGCTGCACGTCATAGGCGACATCTACGACCGCGGCCCCGACGCGTCGAAAGTGATGCAGATCATCGCCGACCACCACTCGGTGGACGTGCAGTGGGGCAACCACGACATCATCTGGATCGGCGCGGCGAGCGGCATCGACGCCCACATCACCGAGGTGGTCCGCATCTGCGCCCGCTACGAGAACCTCGACACGCTGGAGGACTCGTACGGCATCAGCCTGTTCCCGTTGCTGGCCTTCGCCATCAAACAGTACCAGGACGACCCCTGCGAGGGCTACATCCCCAAAACGGCCGGCAAGGAGATGGCCGCCGACACCAACGTGCGCATCACCACGATGATGCACAAAGCGATCAGCGTCATCGGATGGAAGATCGAGGGCCAGATCATCAGGCGCAACCCGCAATTCCACATGGAGCACCGCCTGATCCTCGAAAAGATCGACCACAAAAAAGGCACGCTGGTCGTGGACGGGGTGCATTACGAACTCAAAGACGGGCGCTTCCCCACGGTCGACCCCAAGGATCCCTATAAGCTCACCCCGGGCGAGCAGGAGGTGATCGACAAGCTGCGTTTCTCGTTCCTGAACTGCGAAAAATTGCGCCAGCACATCAACGTGCTCATCTCGAAGGGCAGCATGTACCTGACCTACAACAGCAACCTGCTGCTGCACGGCTGCATCCCGATGAAATCGAAGGAGGAGTTCGAAGCGTTCGACATCGACGGCAACATGGTCAGCGGCAAGGAACTGTGCGACAAATTCGACCGCCTGGTACGCCGCGTGTGGATCAACCGCAAGAACCCCGACGCCTCGCAGCGCGACTTCGACAACTGCTGGTACCTGTGGCTGGGGCCCTGCTCGCCGCTGTTCGGCAAGAAACAGATGGCCACCTTCGAACGCTACCTCACCTCGGACAAAGAACTGCAAAAAGAGGAGTCGAACCCCTACTTCAAGCTGCGCGACGACGAGGAAGCCTGCAATTTCATCCTGCGCGAATTCGGGCTCGACCCCGCCCGTTCGCACATCATCAACGGACACATGCCCGTCAAGGTCATCAAGGGTGAAAAACCGGTCAAGGCCAACGGCAAACTGCTGGTCATCGACGGCGGCATGTCCAAACCCTACCGCAAGGAGACCGGCATTTCGGGTTTCACGCTGATCTACAATTCGAGCAGTTTCGTGGTGGTGCAGCACGAGCCTTTCTCTTCGCGCACCCACGCCATAGAACACGACGACGACATCGTTTCCTCGCGCGAGGTGATCGAACTTTCGCCCAAACCCATCTGCGTGGGGGACACCGACATAGGCGTCGGTATGCGCCAGCAGGTCGAAGACCTCCAGAAATTGCTCACGGCCTACCGGGTCGGCCTGCTCAAGGAGCGGTAACCGACCTATAAATGAAGCGGGGGAAGGATTATTGAATCCTTCCCCCGCTTCATTTCATTGCAGCATCGGGATAACCGTCACGTAGATACCGGCGATGATGGCCGAGGTGATCACCCCCATGATGTTGGCGCCGAGCGCCTCGGGCAGGACCATCGACGAGGGGTTGTCCTTCGAAACGAGTTTCTGGGCCACTTTGGCCGTGGTGGGCACGCAGCTTACGGCGGCGATGCCGATCACGGGATTGAAGTTGCCGCGTTTGAGGAAATACATCACGTAGCCGCCCAGCACGCCCCCGATACCCGAGATGAGCAGTGCCAGGATACCCAGGATGAGCAACTTGAGCACCACGGGGTCGAGCAGGATGTGCGCATCGCACAGCACGCCCAGCAGGATACCCAGGAAGAAGGTCGAGCCGTAGAGCATTGGCCCGCTGATGAAGTCGATGACGTGCTTGAGGCCCGATTCCTTGATGACGATACCCATGAACAGCGAGAAGAACAACGGCGCGGCCACCGGAAAGAGCAGGCACAGCGCCACGCACAACAGCACGGCCAGCGAGATCTTGGTCGACGGGGAGTAGCTCTTGGCCTTTTCCTTCGAGCGGTCCATCTTAATGGCGCGCAGGCGTTTGGGGACCATCGCCTTCACGAGGTAGGGATAGCCGCCGTAGGTGAGCCCCAGGTAGAGGTAGGCCACCACGGTGATGGGCACGAAGATATTCTTCGAAAGGTTGAGCGAGGTGAACAGCACCATCGGGCCGTCCGCCCCGCCGACCATGGCGATCGAGGCGCTGTCTGCGACGCTCAGCCCCATGGCGTGGGCGATCGGCAGCACGGCGAACGTACCCAGTTCGGCGAACAGCGCCAGCAGCATGCTCTGCAACGGCTTGGCCAGTACGAAACTGATATCGAGCATCGTCCCGATCCCCATGAAGATAAGGCAGGCGATCAGGCCGTTGCTGAACATGTAGGTGTAGACCGGCTGCAGGAAATCGATCTGCAGGATATCCATCAGTTGGGTCACGTCCGTCACCATCGGGTCGAGGAACAGGTTGCCCTGAATGCCGCCCGGCAGGAAAAGCACCCCGGCGTTGACCGCCGCCATGCCCAATCCCATCGGGATCATCACCAGCGGCTCGAGGATCTCCTTGCGGCCCAGGTAGACAAGCAGGATCCCCAGCAGGATCAGCCCTATGCGCGAATACATGATGACGGGATCGGACTGCAGCAGCGTCGAGATCCCCTGGAACATCGTACCGAGATCAAACTTCTCCATGGTGGAATTCGTATAAACGGTTCATTTCTTCGTCTTTGTCTTTTTCTTTGCTTTTCCGCGCCGACTGCCCGTACCTGAAGCCCGCGATGCCGTACAGGCCGCCGACCTTTTCTTTTTTGTCGTTGCGGTTGGGGTCTTCCATGGTGTAGTTGACCAGGTCGCCGTCCATCGTGTCGAGGGCGCGGCGGATGCGGGCCATTTCCATGCGCTTGCTGCGCGAGTAGGCTTTGTAGTGGGTTACGACCGAGGACATGTTCCGCCGGTTCATCGACAGGAACGACCAGATCATCACCTTGATCAGGTAGGCCAGCGCGAACCCGATTAGGAACGTCAGGCCCATCATCACGAGGGTTTCCCGGATTACGTCTGAGTTGGACATGGGTATATTGGTTTTGGTTTTTATGCGAAAGGGAGCATTCTCCCGGATGGGAAAATGCGATTCGGGGGCGCAACGGGATGCCCCGGCGGATTGCGGGTACGGAAAGGTTAAATCAGAAGGCGGCCCAGGGCCAGCAGGCGCTCGGCCGGGCGTGGCGCGGCGACGGGCGCCGAGGAATATACACCGGTGATACGCGCCGCAGAGCGTACTTTTTCGGGTGCGCCGGGCCCGGCCATGTGTTTGAAATGGCTGCGCTGGCTCTCCCCGCCCATGGCGCGGGGCGCGGGCGCGCAGGCCTGCACCGGAGCCTCGACGGCTATTCCACGTACCGCCCTGTGCATGAGCTGGTAGGCATCATATCCGGGATCGTCCTGCCGCAACGTGGCGGCGGGCGGCGTACAAGCCTTCTGCGGCGCTCCGGCATAAGCCGCAAGCCCCGCGCAGACAACCACCAGAAGGATCAGCAGGCGTTTCAAGGTCGCACGTTTTATTCACGGCAAATGTAGGATTATTTTTCGGAACTACCCCGCGTACAATGGGTAAAAAATGTATTGCACCTGCGGTGCAATGCGAAATCCGCAGCCCGGCGACAAAGTCACCGACCCCGGCAGCCACAGGCTTGATTCCATTTTTTTCATACCTTTGCAGTTAATAAACAACCCCGCAATTCAAGAGCGCAGTCGCTGCAGGCAACTGCCAACCGACGCCAAGCCGGGCGCCATCCAACTGGTTTGAATGGCCGGGGCACGAAGGAGGGAAAGCCTGCAAGGCAGGCTTACATCCCGCGGCTCGACGCTAAAGCGTCGTCCCCGCAGCCGCGGGATGGAAATGCAAAACGCAGTAAACCGCAGGGGAATTGAACCTTTAGAGATTAAATACACTCCACATGGCACACGGACGCGAGAACAAACCCCACATCGGCATTTTCGGGCGCTGCAACGCCGGCAAAAGCACCCTGCTGAATTTTATCACGGGCGCCGATACGGCCATCGTGTCGCCTCAGAGCGGCACCACGACCGATCCGGTACGCAAGGGTTACGAGATCCTCGGTTTCGCGCCGGTCATCCTGATCGACACCCCCGGCGTGGACGACCCCACCTGCCTGGGGGCCGCGCGCACCGCGCGCACCGCCGAGGCCATCCGTGAAACCGACCTGGCGCTATTGGTCTACCGCGCGTGGGGCCCTGCCGAGGAGCAGCTGGCCGCCATGTTCACTAAGGAGGAGGTGCCGTTCGTGAAGGTGTTCAACCGGGAAGGCGATACGGCGGATACGGACGGCGCGGATATCGCCGTCGACCTGCTGCATACGGGCGGCGATGCACATACGGCGCTCATGGATCTCGTCAAACGCCGCCTGCCGGAGCGTTCGCGCGAGGCGGTCCGCATGTTCGGGGGGATGCTCGCGCCGGGCGACCAGGTGCTGCTGGTCTGCCCGATCGACCAGGGCGCGCCCTCCGGGCGCATGATCCTGCCCCAGGTGCAGGCCATCCGCGAAATATTGGACGCCAACGCCATAGCCCATGTCGTGCAGCCCGCCCGGATCGCGCAGTTCATGGCCCAGGCCCCGCACCTTAAAATGGTGGTGACCGATTCACAAGTCTATAAAGAGGTACGCGCCGCTATCCCCGCCGGGACGGAAGTGACCACTTTCAGCATCCTGCTGGCCGCCGCCAAAGGCGACTACGGACTCTATACCGAAGGGTTAAAGCGTTTGTCCGCGTTACGCGACGGCGACCGCATCCTCGTATCGGACTTGTGCAGCCACCAGACCAGTTGCGACGACATCGCCCGCGTGCGCATCCCCCGGTGGATGGAACAGCACACCGGACGCAAACTGCAATATACCTACGTTTCTGCGGCCGAGCCGCTGCCTGCGGATGCGGCCTCGTATGCGCTGATGCTGATGTGCGGCGGATGCATGGCCACCCGCACCCGCATCCGCCGACGCATCGCCCAGGCCCGCGAAATCGGGCTCCCGGTCACCAACTTCGGATTGCTTATCCGGGAAATACGTTAGCGGGGCGCTATAACCCCAATTCCCACGTCCTACGCGGGCCGTTGCGCCTGCCAGACGCCGAACAGGATCATGGCGGCGCCGAGGAGGGCCACGGCCGTGACGGGCTCGTCGATCACGACGGCCGCCGCCACGAGCGTCACCGGGGGCGAAAAGTAGCCGTAATTGGTGGTGGTGATGGCCCCGAGGCGTGCGAGCACTTTGTTCCAGAAGAAGAAGCAAAGCAGCGACGCCACCACTCCGAGGAACAACAGGTTACCCCATACGACCGGTTGCGAGAATATGGCCGGGTCGGTGTTCAGCGGACGGACGAGGTACACCGGCAGGATGGTCGCCAGCCCGTAGAAGAACACTTTGCGGGTGATGAACGAACTGGAATAGCCTTCCGGCAGATTTTTGAATATCAGTGTATAGAACGCCCAGCAGAGTGCGGCCCCGATGCTGAGCAGGTCGCCGCGCGGGTTCATCGAGAGGATGAAGTTGCCGTTGACCACCACCAGGCACACCCCTGCGAAAGCGACCAGCAATCCGGCGGCGATGCGCCGGTTGAGGCGCTCGCCGCGGGCGAAAAAGTGGGTGAGGATGGCCGTCAGGATGGGTGCGGTGCTCATCAGCAGGGCCACGTTCGAGGCCAGCGTGTACTCCAGCGCCGCATTCTCGGTCAGGAAATAGAGCGATCCCCCGGTGACGCCCAGCAGGGCGAGCATCACCTCGTCGCGCAGTTTCCGGGCAAAGAGCCTCTCGTGGCTGAAACACCATATCCCCGCATAGGCGAGCAGGAAACGGTAGAAAAAGATATCCTGGGGCGTCAGTCCGGCCCGCAGCAGCAACTTGGTGGATACGAACGTCGTGCCCCAGACGGTCACCACGACCAGGGCCGTGACGTGGTACCAGAAATTTTTACGGGGCTCTGCAGGCATGGGGCGGAAGGGTTTGTCCGCAAAATTAAAAATCTTTTATGGAATTTGCGGCGGCTTTGCATCAATAAGGTAGAAACCGACGGGAACCCGGCCCCCGCAGACGTATAACCTTAAAAACGACCTGATATGAAACCGCTGAAATTCCCCATCCGCAGCCCGGCCGCCACAGCCCTCCGTAGCGTATGGCCGGCCGCCAACCGCCGCCGCCGACATCGGCGGCAGGCGTAAACCTCTCACCACCGGAATGCAAATAGAAAAAGTTTTCGTATCATTGCGACGAAATGCGGTTAATTTACTATATTTGTAACCTGGCATTATACCCCGACAAACAGCAAAACAATAAAAACCACATACCATGGAAGTCAAAAAAACACCCAAAGCCGACCTTCAAAACAAAAAAGGTTTGTTCCTGCAAATAGGGCTGATCGCCTCGCTGGCCCTCTGCATCGGGATGTTCGGCGTTTCGAAATCTGAAAAAGTCGTCGAGATAATCGATATGCAGTTGCCGATGGTCGAAGAAGAAGTGATGGAGATCACCACCCAGGAGAAGACCCCGCAGGACCTCCCGCGCCAAAGCATCTCGGTCGTTTCGGAGATCCTCAACATCGTCAAGAACGACGCCAAGATCACCAACGAAGTCGACTTCATGGACTTCACCGAAGACGCCGTGGTGGTTAAACACGGCGCCCTGCACGATGAATACGGCACCGCCGAACCCGACGCTCCTTTCTTCGTCGTGGAAGACATGCCCAAATTCATGGGCGGCGACCTGACGACATTCCGCAATTGGGTACAGAGCCGCGTGAAATATCCTTCACTTGCCCAGGAGAACAACATCCAGGGCAGGGTAACCATCAAATTCGTGGTGGAAAAAGACGGTTCGGTCGGCCGTATCGAAGTGCTCGGCACTCCCGACCGTTCGCTCTCCGAAGAAACCATCCGGGTGCTGAAGATGTCGCCCAAATGGACGCCCGGCAAACAGCGCAACACGCCGGTGCCCGTGACCTACACCCTCCCGGTGGAATTCCGTATCCAACAATAACAGAGCTGCCACAACTATAGGACGATCGGGTGCTCCGCAGCAGTGGAAGCACCCGATCTTTTTGAACCACACCATGGCCGAAGATAAAAATAAAGTAAACAACGACCCGCAGCCCGAGGCGGACAGTTCACGTGCGGTGCTGGTGGCCGTGGCACGCGACCGCCAACCCGACGCGCAGGTGTCCGAATACCTCGACGAGTTGGAATTCCTGGCCGAAACGGCCGGGATCGCCTCCGTGAAACGCTTCACCCAGAAGCTCTCCACGCCCAACAGCCGTACGTTCGTGGGACCGGGAAAACTGGATGAGGTGATCGCCTATGTCGAGCAGAACGGCATCGGCGTGGTGATCTTCGACGACGAGCTCAGCCCGTCGCAGACCCGCAACCTCGAAAAGGCGATCGGCCGCCAGGTGATCGACCGCACGAACCTGATCCTTGGCATCTTCATGCAGCGCGCCACGACGGCCTACGCCAAAACGCAGGTCGAATTGGCGCGTTACGAGTATATGCTCCCGCGGCTGACGGGCATGTGGACCCACCTGGAACGGCAAAGGGGCGGCACAGGTACGCGCGGCGGGGCCGGCGAGCGAGAGATCGAAACCGACCGCCGCATCATCCGCAACCGGATCACCAAGCTGAAAGAAGATTTGAAGAAGATCGACCGCCAGATGGCCGTGCAGCGTTCGAACCGCGGTTCGCTGGTGCGCGTGGCGCTGGTGGGCTATACGAACGTGGGCAAGTCGACGATCATGAACCTGCTGTCGAAAAGCGAGGTGTTCGCCGAGAACAAACTCTTCGCCACGCTCGACACGACCGTGCGCAAGGTGGTTTTCGAGAACCTGCCGTTCCTTTTATCCGACACCGTGGGATTTATCCGCAAGTTGCCGCACCAGTTGGTCGAGTCGTTCAAATCGACGCTGGACGAGGTGCGCGAAGCCGACCTGTTGCTGCATGTGGTGGACATTTCGCATCCCAATTTCGAGGAGCAGCTCGACGTGGTGAAGCAAACCCTGAGCGAGATCGGCGCGGCGGACAAGCCCGTTTTCCTGATCTTCAATAAGGTGGATGCCTACACCTATACGCCCAAAGACCCGGACGACCTCTCGGAACCCACGCGTGAGAACCTCTCGCTGGACGACCTGAAAAAGAGTTGGATCGCCCGCGCAAACACCCCGTGCATCTTCATTTCGGCGCGTGAACGGCAGAATATCGACAAACTGCGGGGGGACCTCTACGGCATGGTGCGCGAAATCCATGCCGGACGCTATCCGTTCAATAATTTCCTCTGGTAAATCTACCTCCCTAAGAGAGCACCCCGTCATGCATCAGCCAGCAAAAGGCTGACAAGAGCCACAATGGCGGCTGGATTCAATCTTCCGCCCGGGGTGGCTGCGGGCTGACGGTCTTGCACAGCAGGGCTGAAAATAAATAACCCCGCAGCAACCGACGCTGCGAGCGAGGGCAGAACCACGTTTACCTGAGTTATGCCGGGCCGCGAGCAGGAAACCCATGTGCAGCATGGATAACTGAAACTACGGGGTATGGCACGGTTGCCGCAGGCAACTGCCAACCGACGCCAAGCCGGGCGCTATCAAACTTGTTTGAATGGCCGGGGCGCGAAGCAGGAAAAGCCTGCAATGCAAGCTTACCTCCCGCGGCCCGACGCTGAAGCGTCGCCCCCGCAGCCACGGGATGGATATGCAAAACACCGTAAACTGCAGGGGGAATTGAACCCTTAGAAATTAAAACTCGGGAATTATCCCGAACCGCCATCGAGCAATCGCCCTTGAGGCCAATTGCAAGCCCTCCCTTATCAAATGGAAGTCAGGGACGTGATTTTCAGCACAAAAACGGCTTTAGGAAAGCCGATAACGTGTGGCCGGGATAAGGAATAGATACAATATATTGATAACGCGTTGTGTATTTCGGATGGCTGTCGCTATTCTTATTCAAAAATATTGATTATAAGTCGGCTACATCCGATCGCGCTCCGTCGGTTCGCAGCCAGCGGAGGGAGTCAATTGGAGCGCAGCGACATTTCCGGCCCTCCGCGCCGGATGGCTGCGGGTCGACAGATTTGCTTTGCAAATCTGATTATCAGGATATTACCATTAAGATAACTTATCCTGTCTAAATGCACAACGCATTATCGATATACAATATGTATCGTGAATTCCTTATCCCGAGCTCACGTTAATAATAGATTTTTCCGCGGCGTTTCCACCACACGAGCAGCAGGTATCCGAAGATCATGCCGCCCAGGTGGGCGAAGTGGGCGACGCTGCCCCATATACCCGTCACGCCGAAGAGCAGCTCGGCCAGGCCGTAGAAGATCACAAACCATTTGGCCTTCATCGGGATCGGGGGCAGAAGGAGCATGATGCGGGCGTTGGGGTACATCATCCCGAACGCCAGCAGCAGCCCGAACACAGCCCCCGAAGCGCCTACGGTCATCCCGGGTTGGCCCGTCACCGCACAGACCAGCATCTGGATCAACCCGGCACCTATGCCGCAGACCAGGTAGTAGATCGTGAAACGCCGCGTACCCATGCTTTGCTCGATAATACGCCCGAACATCCACAGCGCGAACATATTGAAGAACACGTGCGCGAACTCGATATGCCCTGCGGCATCCCGGGTGGCATGGAGGAACATGTAGCTCACCAGCTGCCACGGCCGGAAGTTGCCCGTGTCGGCCGAGTAGAGCGCCATGTGCCGGTACAACCACTCGGCCGCAGTGGAGTTGATGACCATTCCGAGGAACAGCAGCACGTTGATGATCAGCAGATGGGTGACGGCGGAGTTTCCGTTGAAACTGAAACCGCGTTGGTATTGGTTCATAGAGTTTGCCTGAATTTTATTCGTAAGAAAGATGATGGGATATTTTCAGATGGTTTCCGGCTTTGCCTTCCTCCCCGGGGCCCGGAAGAAACTGCCCGCCGTTCCCGCCCCGCAGCGTCGGTTCCGCCAGCCGGGGGAGGCAACGCCAAAAGCGAGGAAAAGGGCCATGAGATTTTTTTAATAAATTATCCCGCAGCAAGTTATACAGCATCACAAGGGCACAGTTGCCTGCGTCAACTGCCACATCCCGCAGCCCGAACCTTCGGTTTGCCTCCCGCAACCGCGGAAGATGGATATTAACGACACCGAAAGCGGCGGGGTATCGAGCCCTTGGCGAATACATTTCGGACCGGCTCATAACCTTCGTATTATCTCGTTCCGGGTGATCCGGAAAGCCACCGGAAGGCCGCCGGGCGTATAGTTCGCCTGGCCACATGCCGCGAGTTCCCGCAACAGTTCGGCCAAAAGGGTTTCATCGGTAATACTCTGATGCGACGCGCCTGTGCGGGCCATCGCGGCGGCGATCCGCGAAGCGCGCGCCTGCGCCGGATCGTGCGGACCGGCCAAGGTATTCAGCAACTCGCGTAACAAATCGCCCGCCGCGCGGTCGGTAAAATCGGCCGGCACGGCGTCTATTTCCACCGCATCGCCGTTCATTTTCAGGCCGAAACCTGCCTGCACAAGCTCCTCGCGGTACTCGCGGGCCAGGTCGGCTTCCTGCTGCGAGAGCGCCGCCTGCTCCGGGAAGAGCAGCATCTGCGACACTCCGCCGCCCGAAGCGGCCGTCTGCGTATAGCGTTCGTACAGCACCGCTTCCCACGCCCTGCGTACGTCCACCACCATCAGGTCACCGCCCGCGGCCGCCGCACAATAGCGCCCGTCGATGCTCACCGGACGGCCGAAAGAGGCCATGCCTTCGATTTCCAGCGTCGGCTGCCAGGCGTCGTCGCCCTCGATGAACTCGATCAGCGACATATCCGCCTGCTGCGGGCCCTTCGCGCAACCGTCGTCCATCGCCGACGGGTAATGCATGAATTCCGCTGTTTGATAGCCCTCCCCCATCCGCACGTCCGAGGCTTTCTCCCGGAAAGGGTTGAAGTCGGGGTTGGGCCGGATCTCCGGGCTTTTATAGGCGATCCCCCTGCGGTGCACGGGAATCTCGACCGAAGTATCCATGTCGAAGTCCATCATCGGCCGTGCGCCCTGCTTGCCGAGCGCTTCGCGCACCGCCGCCGCCAGGATCTGCCACAGCGCCGTGCCGTCCTCGAAACGCACTTCGGTTTTTTGCGGGTGGACGTTCACGTCGATGCGCTCCGGGTCGATCGTAAGGTATATGAAGTAGGAGGGTTTGACGTTCGCAGGGATCAGCTTGTCGTAGGCCGACAGGATCGCTTTATTGAAATATTGGCTTTTGAAATAGCGGCCGTTCACGAACAGGTATTGTTCCGGGTTGTTCTGCTTGGCGGCCTCTGGACGTCCCACGAAGCCTTCGATGCGCACCAGCGAGGTGTCGGCGCCCGCTTCCAGCAGGTTGCCTGCAATAGTCTTTCCTATCGCCCCTACGATACGCTGGCGCAGCGATGCCGGGGGCAGGTTGTAAACCGGCGAATCGTTCTCGAACAGGATGAACGTCCTGTCGGGATTACACAACGCCACCCGTCGGAATTCCTCCTTGATGCGGCGCGACTCCGTGGTGCTCTTGTCGAGGAAACGCCTGCGGGCAGGGGTGTTATAGAACAGGTTCCTGACCAGGAATTGGGTGCCTGCCGGACAGGTGATGGTCTTTTGGTCGCGGAACGTACCGCCGCCGATCTCGACCGACGTGCCGAATTCGTCCCGGGCCTGGCGCGTGCGCACCTCGACCTCGGCCACCGCCGCGATCGAAGCCAGCGCCTCGCCCCTGAACCCGAAGGTAGAGATGCTGTAAATATCCTCGGCCTGACGGATCTTGCTCGTAGCGTGGCGGTCGAAGGCCATGCGGGCGTCGATGGGCGACATGCCGCACCCGTTGTCCACGATCTGGATGAGTTCCTTGCCCCCGTCGCGGAAATTGACGGTCACCGAGGTCGCACCCGCGTCCACGGCATTCTCCATCATCTCCTTCACCACCGACGAGGGGTTGTTGACCACCTCGCCCGCAGCGATCTGGTTGGCTACCACTTCGGGCAACAGTCGAATACGGTCGGCCATGCGTGTTTACGAAAGCAACCAGACGAGCAGCGCCGCCAGGATCGCCAGTGCGATGACGGCCCGGGTGGTCGAGGTGCGTTTTTTGTCCGCAAGGCGCGAGGTGATGCCCGTGCGCGAACGTTTGATGCCGTAGGTGCGGATGATGTCGCCCGGCTTGTATTCCCCTTCGGGAGTGGATTCGGCGTCCGGGCCGAGCACCTCGCGGCGACGCTCCTCACGCTCCTCCCTGGCCGGATCGTAGTAGATCGGCTTATAATTGAACCCGCGCGGTTTGCCGAGTTTGAACAGGGTCAGTCTCATATCCGTTCTTTTTTATAGTTTCAGTCGATGGTCAAAACCCTGCGGTTTCGTTGCGGCTACTTTAGTTCCTATCAACTTCCACACTGCTGCTGCCTGAATGCAACTATTTTAACCATAACGAATTTCATTCGTTTAATCTCCGGGGGTCCGATCCCCGACACTGAAGTGTCGGGACGCGGGATGTGGCAGTCGCCATACCCCATGGCCTGCGGCGGGATTCCTTAACTTCCAGTCCACAGTCATTCGGTGATTCTCATGTTCCGCATTTCGCCAGGCATAATGCCCGGGTCTGCGGCTTGTGCCTGTGGAGGCTCATTTCCTGCGCTGTCCAGCGCCCAGGCCGCAAACCGCCTTTGTGCCGGTAAGCGCCCGCAACCGCGAACCTGGAGATTTTTTCCGCCACGGCGATGGACGTTCCGTGCGGCCTATCTGAAGAAACTGCGCATACGGTCGAAAATGTTCTGGGTACGGCCGCCGGCATCCGCTTTTCTGAAGTTTTCCTTCTCGGCGAGCTGTTCGACCAGTTTGCGTTCGTCCTGCGAGACTTTCGCCGGGACGTGGATGTCGATCACCACCAGGATGTCGCCGCGTCCGTAGCCGTTCAGGTCGGGGATGCCCTTTCCTTTGAGGCGCAGCACCTTGCCGGCCTGCGTACCCGGTTCGATCTTGATCTTGACGCGCGAGTCGATGGTCGGCACCTCGATCCTGCC
>JAVBNK010000134.1:0-9193 GCA_031551595.1 Rikenellaceae bacterium
CCGTAAATAATACCGAAGTTGACCGTTTTGGCGCTGCGGCGCTGCCCGGGGGTCACCTCCGCCAACGGCACCCCGTAAAGCCGGGCGGCCGTGGCGGCATGGATATCCTCGCCGTGCGCGACGGCCCCGATCAGCGCCTCGTCGCCGCTCATGTGGGCCATCAGCCGCAACTCGACCTGCGAATAGTCGGCCGACAACAGCTCGTAATCGCCCTGCGTGGGGACGAACGCACGCCGGATCTCGCGCCCCTGCTCGTCGCGGATCGGGATGTTCTGCAGGTTGGGATTGGTCGAACTCAGGCGGCCCGTCGCGGCCACCGTCTGGTTATAGGACGTATGCACGCGCCCCGTACGCCGGTTCACCAGCGCCGGAAGGGCCTCCACATAGGTCGACAGCAGCTTCTTCACCCCACGGTATTGCAGGACCAGTTCCACGATCGGGTGGTTGGCCGAGAGCGATTGCAGGTACTCCTCGTCCGTACGGTATTGTTTGGTTTTGGTCTGCTTGGGCTTGGGGTCGATCTTCAGTTTTTCGAACAGCACGACACCCAACTGTTTGGCCGAATTGATGTTCAGCGTGGATTCCCCGGCCGCATCGCGCACCTTTTCCTCCAGGCCGGCGAGTTCGGCGTTCAACTGCCCGCCGATGCGCGCCAGGATATCCGTATCGACCCTCACGCCCGCCCACTCCATGTCGGCCAGCACGTCGATCAGCGGTTCCTCGATCTCCCGGTATAGTTTCTCAAAACCCTGCTCCACCACCATCGGCCACAGCTTCTCTTTGAGCCTCAGCGTCACATCGGCATCCTCGGCGGCATACTCGCCCACCACCTCGACCGCCACACGGTCCATCGTCAGCTGTTTCGCGCCCCGTCCGATCAGCGCCTCGATCGGGATCGGGTCGTAGTCGAGGTACTTGCGGGCCAGCGCGTCCATCCCGTGCCGCGAATCGGGATCGAGCAGGTAGTGCAGGATCATCGTGTCGTACTTCACCCCCCGCACTACGATCCCCGCGCCGCGCAGCATCATCAGGTCGAATTTTATGTTTTGCCCCACCTTGGCGATCTTCTCATTCTCAAAAAGGGGCTTGAGTACGGTGCAGAATTCCTCGCGGCCGGCATTGGTCAGCGGGATATAGTATGCTTCGAACGGCCTTACCGCCACCGAAATACCCACCATCTTATCCGTGAACGGGTCCAGCCCTGTGGTTTCCGTATCGAAACAGAATTCCCCGTGCGCCGAAAGCATCCCCACCAGTTCCTCCAACGCCGCCCGGTCGCGCACAATGTGATAGGTATGGGGCGTATCCCCGGCGGTTCTGAAAAGTCCGGAAGGGGTTTCGGCCACCGGCGCGACGGCCGGTGGCGGGGTGGCGGCACCCTGCGAGAAGAGATCACGAGGGTGGTGCGCCGCCGGGGCCGGAACCTCCGGAGCGGGGCGCGCAGGCTGTGCGGCCATTCCCCTTTCCGCCGCAGGGGCGTCCGCCCGGGGCCCGCACGGCGCTCCCAACGGCTTCATGTGCTCCGAAAAGGCCGTCCCCCCCGCATCCATATCGCGCAGGAACATCCGGAAATCCATCTCGGTGAACACCTCGCGCAGCGCCTCGCAATCTGGCGCACCCGTACGCAGTTCGTCGGGCGAAAACGCGACGGGCACATCCAGGTCAATGGTGGCCAGCCGTTTCGATAGCCGTATCTGGTCGGCCGAAGCCTCGACGTTTTCTTTCAACTTGCCCTTCAGGTCGGCCGTATGGGCCAGCAGGTTCTCCACCGGACCGAACTCGTTGACCAGTTTCACCGCGCCTTTCTCCCCCACCCCGCGCACACCGGGGATGTTGTCCGAGGCGTCGCCCCATAGCGCCAGGATGTCGATGATCAGCCGCGGGTCGTCCACGCCGTACTGCTCCTTGATGTGGGCGCGGTCGACGATCTCCACCCCCTCGCCCGTACGCGACTGGCGGTAGATAAACACCGACGGGGTGACCAATTGCCCGAAATCCTTGTCCGGCGTGACCATATACACGTCGAAGCCGTGCTCCGAGGCTTTTTTCGACAGCGTACCGATCACGTCGTCCGCCTCGTAGCCGGCCACCTCCAGTTGCGGGATCCCCATCGCCGCCAGGATGCGTTTGATGTAAGGCACCGAAGCGATGATATCTTCCGGCGTTTCGCTGCGGTTGGCCTTGTATTCGGGATAGAGCTGGTTGCGGAAGTTGCCGCCCTTCGGATCGAACGCCACCCCGAGGTAATGCGGACGCTCGCTCTTTATGATATCGCGCAGGAACTTCGTAAACCCGAACACCGCCGAAGTATTGAATCCCTCGCGGTTGCGCATCGGGCGCGACATAAAGGCATAATAACTTCTGAATATCAGCGCATAGGCGTCAAGTAAAAATAATTTTTCTTTCATAATTCATTAGGGTATGTGCCCGGCCGTGCGCAGCGTGACCCGGATATTGTGCATCGCCGTCATTTTTATCCGGAGCGTACCCGGAAGTACGTAAGGACTAAAAATGGCGGCGATGCACAATACGGAGTGTGATGCTGCAGCCGTCAATTATCTGAGGAAAACCATTCTGCGTATGAGTTGGCCGTTTCGTGCAGCCGGACGCTGAACAACTCGACCCCTGCGGGAAGTTCACGGCGCAACGTAGCGGCTATGCGAGCCACAAGGTTCTCGCACGTGGGTTGGAAACCGACCGCCTCGACACGCTCGAAACGTCCCTGCAGGGCGGCGATCACGGAAGCGTTACCCTCCGAGGCGCGGATCAGCAGCGTATGGTCGTAGCGGTCGACGACATGCCGGCTCACCACCTGCTTGAGCACCCCGAAATCCATCAGCATACCGTCCTTGGGGCTGGACGGATCGTCCAGGGGCACGCCGCGCACCGTCACGAAAAGGCGGTAGGAATGGCCGTGCACCTGGCTGCACGCCCCGTCGTAACCCTCCAGCGCATGGGCCATCTCGAACGAGAATTCGCGGGTCAGCCTAAGGATTTGAGGATTTTTGTTTTCGTTCTTTTTCATCTCTTTCCGGCATCTTTTCCCGCCGTTTTTTGAATCATACCCGATATGCGTTGCAAACCGGCAAGAAAACCCGCCCGGAAACACCGGAAGAATAACCCCGGCGAAATTCCCGCACAAGCACTCACCGTATCCACCGCTATTTCGTTTTTTCAATCTCGCTGACGTTCACCTGGCGGCTGAACGCCTCGTTGAGCGAAATGAACGTTTCGGTGTCGGAGATTCCCTCCACGGGCAGGATGCGGTCGAAAATCGTGTGCATCAGGTGCTCGTTGTCGGTGCAGTAGAGTTTGACCAGGATGTTGTATTTTCCGGTGATGAAGTGGCACTCGACGATCTCGGGGATCTTCTTGAGCAGGGCGACCGTATCGAGGTTGCGCGACGGGTCGCTGACCTTGATGCCGATGATGGCGCAGACCGAAAAGCCGAGGCTCGACGGATCGATGTCGATGCCCGAGCCGCGGATCACGCCCGCTTCGTCCAGTTTCTTAACCCGCTGGTGTATGGCCGCCCCGGAGATCCCGCATTCGCGGGCGATCTCCAGGAAGGGCATACGGGCGTTGCGCACAAGGTACTTGAGTATCTTGCGGTCGATCGCATCAATCGTGATTTTCGACATATTCTACAAATTAATCGTTCTTTTTGTCTGGTCATTGCTATAACGTTTCTTCCGGCAGGCAATGACCCTTGGAGAATTCGCGCCCGGGGGTTTGACGGACCGAGGCGTTAAGAAACGGCGCGTGTCCGACGAACGTTAGACGCCCCCTGGGGCGGCTAAAAGGAGGAGTTAGCCGTTTTAGCCGAAGGATGTCAAACCTCAGCAAATTCGACGGGTCTTGACTTTTTTTGCTTTCTTTTTTGTGTCAAGACAAAAAAGAAAGTCGCCTTCAGGCGAAAAAAGGATCAGATAAAAAGAACCTCTATTATTTCAGCACGCCCAATTCTTTACCCACCTTGATGAAAGCGTCGACGCACTGGTCGAGGTGCTGGCGGGTGTGGCCGGCCGACACCTGCACGCGGATACGCGCCTGGCCCTTCGGCACCACCGGGTAGTAAAAGCCCGTCACGTAGATTCCCTCCTTCTGCAGCAGCGCGGCGAAGTCCTGCGACAGCTTGGCGTCATAGAGCATCACGGCACAGATGGCCGACTGCGTGGGTTTGATGTCGAACCCGGCGTCGAGCATACGCTTGCGGAAGTAGGTGACGTTCTCCACCAGGCGGTCGTGGATCTCGGTCGATTCTCCCAGCATTTTGAACAGTTCGATGCCTGCGCCGACGATCGCGGGCGGGATCGAATTCGAGAACAGGTAGGGGCGCGAGCGCTGGCGCAGCAGTTCGATGATCTCGCGGCGGCCTGCGGTGAATCCGCCCACGGCGCCGCCGAAAGCCTTGCCCAGCGTGCCGGTGATGAGATCCACCTTGCCGCGCAGGTTGAACAGTTCCGTCACGCCGACGCCGGTTTCGCCCACGACGCCCGCTGAGTGGCACTCGTCGACCATCACCAGGGCGTCGTATTTCTCGGCCAGGGCACAGATCTTATCCATCGGGGCCACGTTGCCGTCCATCGAAAAGACGCCGTCCGTGACGATGATGCGGAAACGCTGGGCCTGGGCCAGTTTGAGGCAGTTCTCCAGTTCGTCCATGTCGGCGTTGGCATAGCGGTAGCGCACGGCCTTCGACAGGCGCACCCCGTCGATGATCGAGGCGTGGTTCAGCGCATCGGAAATGATGGCGTCCTCCTCGCCGAAGAGCGGCTCGAACACCCCGCCGTTGGCGTCGAAGCAGGCGGCGTAAAGGATCGCGTCCTCCACCCCGAAGTAATCGGCAATGGCAGCTTCGAGTTGTTTATGGATATCCTGCGTGCCGCAGATGAAGCGCACGGACGACATCCCGAAACCGCGCTCGGCCAGGGCATGGCGTGCGGCCTCGATCAGGCGCGGGTGGTTCGACAGCCCGAGGTAGTTGTTGGCGCAAAAGTTCAGCACCTTCTTTTTGCCCACCGCGATCTCGGCGGCCTGGGGAGAGGTGATGATACGTTCTTCCTTATAGAGTCCGGCCTCTTTGATCCGGGCGATTTCCTCCCGGAGGAATTCCTGCATTTTTCCGTACATGGCGACTTATTACTTAATTAAACAAATTTGTGATAAAATTACTGTTTTTTCGACAGACCAGCTAACTTTTTTAAATTTTTTATTCCACGAAGTTATTTTTATTCCGTGCAGGCCTTTTTTGATGGGAAATTCGCCGCCGATTTCGTAACTTTACAAGATATTCCGGATCTCACTAAAAACCATATAATCATGCAATCGATCGACACTTACGACTTCCGGGGCAAACGCGCCCTGATCCGCGTGGATTTCAACGTCCCGCTCGACGAACAGTTCAACGTCACCGACGACACCCGCATCCGCGCCGCCATCCCCACCATCAAAAAAATACTCGCCGGCGGCGGCAGCGTCATCCTTATGTCGCACCTGGGACGCCCCAAAAAGAACAATGACGACAAATTCTCGCTGCGCCATATCATCCCGGCGGTCGAGGCCCGGCTCGGTGCGAAGGTCGGTTTCGCCGGCGACTGCATGGGCGAAGAAGCGGCGGCCAGGACTGCGGCCCTCAAGCCCGGCGAGGTGCTGATGCTCGAAAACCTGCGCTTCCATGCCGAAGAGGAAGGCAAGCCCCGCGGACTTGCGGACGACGCGACGGACGAGCAGAAAGCCCAGGCCAAAAAAGCCGTCAAGGCCAGCCAGAAAGAATTCACCGAACGACTGGCTTCGTACGGTGACTGCTACGTCAACGACGCCTTCGGCACCGCCCACCGCGCACACGCCTCCACGGCCCTGATCGCCGACTATTTTCCCAATGACAAGATGTTCGGCTACGTGATGGAGGGCGAGTTGAAGGCCATCGACAAGATGATGGAGGCTCCCGTGCGTCCGTTCGTGGCGATCGTCGGCGGATCGAAGGTGTCGTCCAAGATCACCATCATCGAAAAGCTCATGGAGAGGGTCGACAGCCTGATCATCGGCGGCGGAATGACCTACACGTTCATGGCCGCCCGGGGCGGACGCATCGGCGGGTCGATCTGCGAGCCCGACCAGTTCGAAACGGCCCTCAGCATCCTCAAAAAAGCGAAAGAGCGCGGCATCGGCATCGTGCTGGCGCAGGACGCCCTGTGCGGCGACGCGTTCAGCAACGACGCCAATACCCGCGTGTGCCCCTCCGACGACATCCCCGACGGCTGGGAAGGCATGGACATCGGCCCCGGGGCCCGCGAGGCCTTCCGCAAACATATCCTGGGTTGTAAAACCATCCTGTGGAACGGTCCGGTGGGCGTGTTCGAGATGGAAACGTTCGAAGGCGGGTCGCGTGCCGTGGCCGAGGCCATCGCCGAAGCCACCTCCGCGGGCGCCTACTCGCTCATCGGCGGCGGCGACTCGGTGGCCTGCATCAACAAATTCGGCCTCGCGGACCGCGTGAGCTACGTTTCGACCGGCGGCGGCGCACTGCTCGAATACATGGAAGGCATCGAGCTTCCGGGCGTGGCCGCCATACGCAGGTAAGGCGGCGGAACGCTAAAAAAAGATGAGGGAAATCCCTGCATCATTTTTATTATGAAGATCATACACTATCTTAACGTGAATGGCGCTTAATGAATCGCGTTTTGTTAACGTGAGTCGGGATCTTATCCCGGACGACCATTGGGCCATCGGCCGTGCCAGGCCGATGGCCCAATGGAATAATGAGCTGCTTAAACGCAACCCACGTTATCTTATACCCGAGAATCATCCTGCGCCCGTCCGCAGCCGGCAAAAAGGGCGTTTCAAGGGCGGCACGCTCCCGATTTAACAATGCGTTGCATTGTTTTCCTCCCGCGGCCCCGGCCCTCGCTCCGTAGCGTCGGTCCAACCCTTTGCCCGGGGTGGCTGCGGGCTGACGGCCTTGCCAGGCAAGGCAATGCCGGTCGCAACGACAGAAAAGCCCCCGCTTCTGCGGGGGCTTTCGTATTACAGATCGATTCGGAGCAACTCCGCGACGGCCTTGCGGTACTGCAACTCGAAGTCGAGCGCCGATTCCTGCATCTGCACGATCGAGAGCATCTCCGTGAAATAATCCACCACCGAGATCTGCCCCGCGTCGATCGCCTTGTTCAGCAACTCGGCGTTGCGCTCGGGCGAGAGTACCTTCAGGCGGTCGTTATAGGCCTTCAGCAGCAGCCCCGCCTGGGCGTGCAGGCGGCGCAGGTCGACCTCCATCGACGAGAGCCCCCCGCGCAGTTCGACCGCCGCCGCATGTTGTTCGGCACGCGCACGTTTGACCGTATGGCGGCCTTCGAACAACGGGACGGTCATCCCCATCTTGACGCCGTCGAAATGCTCGCCGGGAGCGGTTTCGCGGCGGTATCCGACCTCGAATCTGGGCAAGGACCCGCCACGGGCCACCTTCACCTGGCGTCCGGCGGCATCCGAAGCCCGGCGCAGTGCATCCAGGCCCGGATCACCCTGGCGGTATCGCTCCAGGAGTCCCTCCAGGGCAGGCAGCCCGGGCAACGGGCCGGGACCGTCCGGCGTACTGACTTCCGGCATAACACCCCCGTTCAGGTTGCTCAAACGGGCCATGCAGGCCTCGATCTCGACCTCGTTCGCATGGAGCTTGTAATGGGCGTTGGCCAACTCGATGTCGGCCTTGTTGCGTTCCAGCACGTTCGCATCGCCCGCCTCGACCTTTTTGGCATACATCTCCGCCAGGCGGCGGGCATTGGCTTCCATATCGACGTAAAGTTCGCCCCGCCTCATCAGGAACAGCAGGTCGAGGTAAGTCTGCCCGGCTTCCAGGAGCACCTCCTGCCGCAGGGCGTCGTACTGGCTGTCGTACTGCGCGGCCAGGGTGCGGGCCAGCTTGCCCCGGGTGGCGTAGAGGGTCGGGAAATCGAACCCCTGCACCACGTTCAGCTCGCCCGAGTTGCCCACGGCACGCGAACTGCCCCACAAGTAGTCATACCCTACGGACGGATTGGGCAGGTTATTCGCCGAACGGGCTTCGAGCGCGCGCGCATCGGCGGTCTGCCGCGCAGCCTGCAGCGTGGGGTTATTCCGCTCGACCTGTTGCAGCAGCCCGTCAGGCGTCTGCGTCTGCGCCTGTGTCGGCGATGCGAGGGCGAACGCCAGCGCCGCCATGATTATCTTTTTCATCTTTCTTTCGGTTAAGGAGTATATAGATCACCGGGATCACAAAACAATTCAGTAGCGTCGAGCTGATCAGCCCGCCTAAAATGACTTTCGCCATCGGGCTTTGGATCTCGTTGCCGGAGATGTCGCCGCCCAGGGCCAGCGGTATGAGCGCCAGCGCCGAGCTGAGCGAAGTCATCAGGATCGGGTTAAGCCTGTCGAGTGAGCCATGGATAACGCTGTCGTAGAGCGAATGGCCTTCTTCACGCAGGTGCGAATAGCGGCTCACGAGCAGGATGCCATTGCGCACGGCGATCCCCAGCAGCGAAATGAACCCGATCACGGCAGGGATCGACACCACGCCCGAGGTGATCCATATCGCCATCACCCCGCCCACCAGCGCGAACGGCAGGTTGAGCATCACCACCCCCGACAGCGACGCGCTGCGGAACTCGCGGAACATGATCAGGAAAATGACCAGGATGGCGATCACCGAGGCGAACAGCAGCCGTCGCGAGGCCTCCTGCTGGCTCTCGAACTGGCCGCCGTATTCGATGTAATAACCCTCCGGAAGGGTGATATTGCGCCCGATCGAGGCCTGGATCTGCTCCACAGCCCCCCCCAGGTCGCCGTCCGTCACGTTGGCCGACACGACGATCTTGCGCTTTACGTTCTCACGGCTCACCGAGTTGGGACCGGACGTGGAAACCACCTCGGCCACGTAACTCAGCGGAAGCTTTTCGTCCCCGGCGTCGATCAGCAGGTTTTCGATCGCCTCCATGGTCGAGCGCTCGCCGTCGGCCACCCTGACCGTCACGTCGAACGCGCGGCCGTTGTCATAAACCTGCGAAACGGCCGTCCCCGACAGCGCCACCGACACGAATTCGGCGAATTCCGGCATCGTGATGCCGTAACGCGCCAGCATCCCGCGCCGCGGCACGATCTGCAACTGCGGGCGTTCGACCTGCTGTTCGACGTTCACGTCCGCCAGCGAGGGAATGCTGTC
>JAVBNK010000132.1:0-5590 GCA_031551595.1 Rikenellaceae bacterium
ACGCTGATCACCAGCGTGGAGAACGTGAACATCGCCAACAACGTGGACCGCAGGGTGTTCGAGGACACCTGGCTCAAACCGGGCGACGTGGCGGCCTACAAGCAAATCACCACCACCCCCAAGGAAACCCGTTACACTTCCCGCTTCGTGGAGGCTGAAAACGAGCTGAAACTCGCCTCGGTCAACGTGTCGTACGATTTCAAGAACATCAAGGCCCTCGAAAGGCTCAAGTGCTCCTTCTACATGAACGACGTGTTCACGATCTCCACGGTGAAGGCCGAGCGCGGCCTGAGTTATCCTTTCGCACGTATCTTCTCATTCTCAGTGGCGGCAACGTTCTAATCGAAAAACATGAAAAACATGACAACCCATATAAAATTCATACCGGCCCTGCTGCTCGCCCTGGCGGTCACTTTCGCTTCATGTGAAAACTGGCTCGACGTGGAACCGAAGTCGCAGGTGAAAGACAAGGAACTTTTCTCTTCGCAGGCGGGATTCAAAGAGGCCCTCGCGGGCGTGTATTCCACCCTGGTCGACTCGGCCCTCTATACCAAGGATATGCGCTTCGGGATGATCGGCATACTCGCGCACGAGTGGACGACATTCTCGAACGCCACCTACCCGGAGGCCACCGCTTACGATTACAGCGGCAGCAACCCCACCAAAAGGATCGCGACGATCTGGGAGAAAATGTATAACGCGATCGCCAACGCCAATGTGATCCTCGAAGAGATCGAAGGCAAGGAGGCGCTCTTCTCCCGCGGCAACCGCGACATCATCAAAGGCGAAGCGCTGGCGTTGCGTGCGTTCATCCATTTCGACCTGCTCCGTTGCTTCGGCGTAAGCTATGCCGTGGACAAGGACAAACCGGCGATCCCCTACATGAAAGACTACACGTCCAAGCAGTCGAAACAACTCACCGTGGACCAGGTCGCGCAACTCGTGATCGGGGACCTGACCGAAGCGCTCGGTTACCTGGAGGCCGACCCTATCCTGACCGGCGAGGCCATCACCGAAACGGACGACAACGGCTACCTGATGAACCGCCAGCTCCACCTGAACTATTATGCCGTCAAAGGCCTGATGGCCCGCGTGTACCTCTATATGGGAGAGTACGAACTTGCGGCACGCTATGCCGGGGACGTGATCGGCTCGGGAAAATTCACATGGGTTTCGCAGGCGAATATGATCGCCGGCATCGATCCGTCGGGAGCCTCCGAGCAACTGTGGGGCATCGACGTGAACAACTTGGGCAGGATCGGCGAGTCATACTTCGAATCCGGCGACAGTTTCTCGATCGACAGCGAAACAAGGAGTTACTATTACGGCGATGCGACGACCGACTACCGTTACCTCTATCTTTTCAGGGAGAGCACGAGTTTCGCCGGCTCATGGTTTACCAAAAAATTCGGCGGATCGACCCAGCCTGCCTCCGTTTCGGCTTACTACAACAACAAAATGGCGATGCTCAAACTCTCGGAGATGTACCTGATCCTGGCCGAAAGCTACTACCACACCTCGGGCAATTACCTGGGTGCGCTCAATGCGGTCGCAAAGGCCCGCAACGCCGCCGAGTACACATCGCTGCCGGAGATCACCAACACGCTGATCGCCGAATACCGCAAGGAATTCCTCGCCGAAGGCCAGTTGTTCTTCCTGTACAAGAGGCTCAACCAGACCAGCATCTATGGCGCCGAATCGGATGTCAACCTGGTGGATGCGAAGGCCTATACCTTCCCGCTGCCCGAATCGGAACTCCGGGCCGCCGACCGCGCAAGTAACCGTTAAAACAGACCGACCATGAAAAAAATAGTTGCATTCACTATCGTTTGCCTGCTCGCGGCCGGGATGATCGGCTGCGAACAAAACGAACGCGAGTATTTCGATACGGACTACTCCGCGCTCAACATCTGGGTGGGCCTGGCCAACGCCCCGGCCGAGGCCCTGACCTACAACTTCGTCACCCATAACGACATGGACGCAGTGACGTTCTATGCCCGCATCAGCGGAAAGGCGACCGGCTACGACCGCACCTTCACGCTCGAAGCGGTGGCCGGCCATATCGACAAGGTCGAATTCTTCACGCAGGAATATACGATCCCCGCCGGCGAATATTCCGCCTCTTTCCCGATCTATTTCGCCAAACCGGCGAACTACAGCGAGTTCCGGTACTCGGAAGGCTACCTGGTGTTCAAGGTAAAATCCGACTATTTCGCGGAAGGCGCCAGGAGCGACAGGGGCGTGAACATGAACCGGCTCCATTTCGTATTCCAGAACAACGTCACCAAGCCCTACAATTGGGACAGCGACACCTACCCCATGCAACCCGGCGGCCTGAGGTATTATTTCGGTTCGTACAGCGACGTGAAATACGAATTCATGATCAAGACGCTCGGGCTGACCGACATCAGGCCGCTCGTATCGGGCGATGCGGCAGAGTATCCCGACAACGTGTATTCGCACGTCGAGGTCAACTTCTTCGTCACCAAATGCCGGAGCGCCCTTTCGCTGTTCAATGCGGACCCCGCCAACATCGCCTCCGGCAAAGCGCCGCTGACGGATGAATTCGGTTTCCCGGTTTCGTTTTAACCCATAATGGATTTAGAGATGGAAAACAACAATAAAATACGCCGCAGGGGCCTGCCGGTACGTGCGCTCGCAGCGATGGCCGTCCTGTGTTCGGCCCTGCTGCCTTATTCCTGCTACGAAGACAAAGGCACTTCGCCGAAAGATTACACCACCCTGGCTGAGTTGAGGATCGACACCGCCGGCATGGGGATCAAACCCGCCTATTCGCTCAAGCAGAGCGAGGATTTCCTCGATATCTCGCCCGATATCTACTATAAAGGCCAGCTTGTTTCCGCGGAGGATATCGCCGAAGGAAACCTGCCGCTCAGTTTCTCGTGGGTACTCTACCTGCCGACTACGGCGGGGATCACCAATTACAGGATCGACACCCTGTCGAAAGCGCCGAGCGTCAACAGTGTGATCGGTCGCGGCGCAGGCGCCTATACCTGCCTTTTCACGGTGACCGACAAGCAGACCAATATCCAGACCTATTGCTCATTCGGGGTCACGGTCACGAGCAACATTACGGAAGGGTACCTGGTCCTGTATGAAACCGAGGACGGCAATACCGACGTGGGCCTCATCATCAACGATTGGATCAACTACAACACGGTGGCCAACAGGATGATGGTCGACCTCTACGCGGGCACCCACGGCGAAGCGCTGAAAGGCAAACCCATATCGATCCGCCAGTCGGAAAGGACCTACGCGTCGGGCGAGGTGCTGATCGCCACGGAACGCAATCTCGTCGGCCTGCACCGCAACACCTTCGAGATCACCTACCCGGCCAATAAATTGTTCAGCGAGAATCCGGCCGCGTTGGATATCTCGTATATGGGAATCGGCGGCAACCCCGGCTGGACCAGCACGACAGCGGCGAGGGAATACGTAATCTCGGACAACAAGCTCTATTACACCCCGCGGGGAAATACCCAATCGTCGAGGACCAACCACACGAAGATCGGCCAGGCCATGGGCGGCACTTACGGGGTGCTCGCGCCGTGGTGCGCCATGATACTGAACACCAGCAGCTTCGAGGCGGTAGTTTACGACCAGACCAGCACCTGCTTCCGCCAGGTCAAATTCAACACGGGGGTTGAGATCCTGCCGTTCACCCAGGAAAGCACCACGATCATCAACAATGCCTTCGACATCACCAATACCGGCATGCAGATGGTCGCTTCGGACTGGGGGTTCCGGACGCTCGGTGCGATGGCGCTCCAGTCGACCCACAATGAATTCTCGCTGATGAAGAACGGAGCCAACCGCGCGCTGCTCGTCACCGGCTGGGATACCGGAGGGACCATCAGGGCCTTGGCCAAATACAACCTGACCGGCTATCCCGGCATCCAGGATGCGACGATGGTCGCCACGGGTATCGCAGGCCCCGCGTTGTATTACGCCAACGAAAGCAAGATCTACCTGCTCACCCACAACGTCCCGGCCAGGAGCATACAGCCGGCCAACGAGTTCTGGGAAGCTCCGGCAGGCGAGAAGATCACCCGCATCGTCATGCATAAGAATGCCTCCACGATGCTAACCGCTGCGATGCTGAACAATCTCCATGCCACCTACACGAAAGCCAATGAAGTGCTCTATGTGGCCACATGGAACGAGAGCACCAAAACCGGGACCGTGTACCAGATCAACGTCAACGCGACCACCGGCCAGCGGGTGACCAACGACGAAGGCGTCGTACCCGAAAGGGTCTACACCGGCTTCGGCAAGATCAAGGACATGTGCTGGAAATGGGGCGCATAACCGAATTATTTAACTAAAAAAACAAACCGAGAATATGACAAAGAATTTTTTCCTGGCCGTGGCGTTTTTCGCGGTCATCGCCATGACGGCCGCGCCACAGAACCGTGAAATCAAAGTCGAAGACAACCCGGAGTGGAAAAGCGTCGTCGAAAAAGCTAAAAAAGCCGGAAAACCGATCTTCATGGATTGCTACACCTCGTGGTGCGGCCCGTGCAAGATGCTGGCCCGCGACGTGTTCACCAACGACCAGGTCGCCGACTACTACAACGCACAGTTCGTCAACGCCAAATACGACATGGAAAAAGGCGAAGGCCCTGCGCTGGCCAAAAAATACGCCGTGACGGCCTACCCCACCCTGCTGTTCATCGACCCTAAGACGGAGCAGGTGATCCACCGCGTGGTGGGCGCGGGTCCGGTCGACCACATCATGCAGCAGGCCCGGATCGCCGTCGATCCGGCAAGCAACCTCGCCGGAATCAAGGCCGCTTTCGAAGCCGGGGAAAAGACCCCTGCCACGATCGAGCCCTACATGCAGGCCCTGCGCAAAGCCGGTATGAGCGTCGAACAGAACCGCGTCTGCGTGGAGTACCTGAGCGGCCTGGGCCTGGAGCAGTTCCTGCAGGAAGAAAACTGGAAACTCTTCGAGTCGTACGTCACCGATCCCCTCTCGTCGCCTGCGCAGGCCGTATTCTCGAACCGGAGCGCTTTCACCAAAGCGTTCGGCGCCGGCAAGGTAGACACCAAACTCAGCTCGACGCTGATGATCGCCGTCAACCGCTTCCGCAACAAGGAGCCGGAACCCGTCAGGGACTTCGACCAAGCGCGTTACGACGCGCTCATGTCCATGCTGACCAACGTGTCGGATGCGGCGGCCCCGGGATGCCTCGTGCAACTCTATGCGGCCGGGTGCGCCCAGCAACGGGACTACCTGCAACTGATCGAAGTGTTGCGCAGCGCGGTGAAATATAACATGATCCAGCTCGGACGCGAACAGATCAGGCCGGTCTTCCTGATGACCTACCTGACGAAGCTCGTCGGACGCACCGACAAACAGGTGCAAACCCAGGCTGTGGCGCTGATCAACGAAGTCATCGCAGGCACCGCAGACATGCACAACAAAGCCAGCTTCAACCTGATCAAAGGCCTGCTGCTCGATTCGTACGGCGATAAGGCCGGGGCCGAAGCGGCGAAGAAAGAAGCCGACGAACTGCGTAAAAACGCCGGACCCGCCCGCATGATGCCGATCGGATAGCACGCAACC
>JAVBNK010000136.1:0-9089 GCA_031551595.1 Rikenellaceae bacterium
CAGGTACTCCCCTTGGTTCTGGATGCTGCGTATCCAACGCGGCTTCCTATGCATGATCCGTTACATTGCCCCGGCGATCGCTTTTGTTAAACCATGGCAGCAAAACCAAAAGCGGCAGGCCGATCCATAGGGCCCAATCTGAATTCGATACGCGTAATGCGAAAAAAGCATACTTGATGTACTGATGGCTAATATGTCATAATTCAGTATTACAAAATAGGTCAATAAAGCTGCCATGAGGATTTTCTCGGCTTTGGTATATTTCTTCCTCTTTGCCCACGGTTTCCAGAATAAGACCGCAAGCGCAATCAAAAGCACGAAATCAACAGAAAACCCGATCATCGTGTCTTTGGGCGCCGACGGATGATAAGGTGCGCCAAACCTCATGAAATCGGAACTCCCTGTGAGTGAATATAGAAGTGGATCCCAGAAAAAAGTTGCACACACGATCGATACGACAACAATCGGAATGACAATGTAGTTAAAACTCTTTTCTTCTCTAATCGCCCTTGAATGATTTGGTGTGCACTTGATCTCTGTGGGTTAAATTCTCCGCTGCACCGGTTACCCCCGCATTGCCGGTTACGGCGTTGCCGCAAGCAACTGCGCCCTCACTGCGGCGCCTGTATAGTGCTTGTTATCGAGTGCTTGCATGGAAGTCCGTCATGCCTGCAAAGCTACGGCGGGTCCGTATCGGTAAACCCTTATTTAAACGATACGGTTTGTGGCGCCCCGGGGGCGAAGCGCACCTGCTCGACCCGGTTTTGGGAGGAGATCGTGACGTATCGGCATGGCAGCAGGCCTCCGTGCCCGGCGGCGAATCCGATGCGTATTTCCAGGGCGTTGAATACCAGCCGCTCGTTCTTGAGCCTGATCCCCAGGCCTACCGTAGAGTAGAATTTATTGGCGAAGATGTTTGGGGCGTTGCCCAACAGCCCCATGTCGGAGTACAGGAATGCCGCCAACCGGAACCCGAGGGGCTGGTAAGGGGTGAAAACCACCGTTTCGAGCGTGAGCCGTGCG
This sequence comes from Rikenellaceae bacterium, assembly GCA_031551595.1. GTDB lineage: Bacteria > Bacteroidota > Bacteroidia > Bacteroidales > Rikenellaceae > JAVBOW01. The sequence goes on from JAVBNK010000136.1 coordinate 1,024, forward strand.
CGGTTGGTGCCTGTGTTGTAGGTATCCAGGCCGCGGAGCTGGTCGCCGCCGTCGAACGATACCAATTCGTTGGCGCCTTCATCCCGGTTCCAGCCCAGCAGGTAGCTCAGGTTGGCGAATTGGCGGATGCGCGTACGCGGGCCGACCTTCCACAGGTTGGTGAAGTAGGCCGCTTCGAAATTCAGCGCACCGCGTCCGGCCCGTTTCCCGTTGGGGAAGAAGTTGCCGAGCCCGATGCCGCACATCAGGTAGCCCGGCTTGCCGAATCCCCCGGCGCGGAAGCTCCCGCCGACGTACCATTCGTCCCGGAACTCGCCGTCGAGGTATCCTGTGACCACCTCGGCGCGGTATCCTGCGGCCAGGTACTCGCGGTAGCCGTAGCCGAAGATCAGGTTGGCGGTATAGAAATGCTCTCGGTAGAGCCCTGCGCCCATGGCAGTAAACTGTTTTTTATGGAATGCGGGGTTGAGGCGCGGGCCCACGGGGGGGCGGTCGCCGAAGCGTTCGGCGGTGTAGCGCCCGGTGATGTAGATGCTGTTGCGCCACGCGGGGATAAGGCGCGATTTTCCGGCCCACAGTTCGAGTACGCGCGAGTCGACCTGCGACGACGAGTCGGCGTAGAGCATATAGGTGTTCGTGCTGCGGTTGTACCAGGACGCCCCGACGGCATAGTCGGTCGTGAACAGGAATTCTTTGGAGATATCGGCGCCGAGGGTGGTATTGTCGAACTTCCTGCCGGCTTCGACGTGCAGTTTGAAGTAGGAACCCCACCAGTTGGGGACGTCCAGCGCGACCATCGTGCCGCCGTAGTCCCACGTCTTCCATGTAAAGTTCTGTTCGACGCTCAGCCTGTTCCCGTAGCCGAGGATATTGGCGTCATAGACCTCGACCGACGAGTTTCCCGAGAAGTTGATGCGTGCGTCGGCGCCGAGCGCCCACACGTCCCGGGTGACGACGATCACGATCACCTTGCCCGGATCGTCGGCGTCGAGCATGACGGTGGTCTTTACGTCCGATATGTAGCTGCGCGAACGTATATTGCGGTTCGATTTGGTGATCACGTCGGGGTCGATCCGGTCGCCCACCCGGAAGAGCAGGTCATGGCGTATGGTTTTTTCCCGGGTGACGGCATGGAGCGAGTTGGCCGTGCGTTCGATCCATGTGGAATCCGAGCTGATCAGGTCGAGCGGGTAGATGTAGATACCGCTGATTTCAAGGCCTTCGTAGGGTTCGTAGATTTTGTTTTCGTTGATCACCCGGTTGTCGGCGAAAGGATCGGAGTCGCGGCGGGTGAACAGCGAGTTGTAGAGGAACCTCGGTACGGCCCGCCGCGTGTAGCGCACCCGCAGCGAATCGTACATACGGTCGTTGCGGGCGGAGGAGTTGTTGAGGGTGTCGCTGCCGGCCAGGCGGTCGGGCAGCACGTGATTGCCGGTGGTGTCTTTGGGCGCGTGATGGTTGCGCGGGGGCCCCTGTGCAGCCGCCGCAACGGAGCAGGCAAGCAATATTACCAGAAGTGACCACGATCTTACCATCTGTCGGAAGGTTTGTTGCGACCGTCCGTTACAAAAAACCGGCCGTAGAATTTGTCTTTGGAATTCCGGGACAAAATCGTATAATTTTTTTCCGTGCTTTCTCCGCCCGTCCCGCCCGCCCCGGGACACCGCCACGCCTCTCCCGGCGTGTGGAAAAACCATCGGAAAACGGATTCATAATTTTAATCTCTAAGGGTTAAATACCCCGCCGCATTGGTTACCCATGCATGGCATGGGTTTCCTCCCTGCGGCCCGGCATGGTTCGCAAGCGACCCCTGCCCTCGTTTGCAACGTCGGTGCAACGTTGCTACTGTCCTCATCCCGCGGCTGCGGGGGCGAAATCGGAGATTTCGAGCCGCGGGATGTAAGCCTGCCTTGCCGGCTTTTACTCCTTCTCGCCTCGGCCATTCAAACCAGTTTGATGGCGCCCGGCTTTGCGTCGGTCGGCAGTTGCCGCAGGCAACTGCGTCCTTGAATATCCCGCCGCTTGCGGGGGTCGAAATCGGAGATTTCGAGCCGCGGGAGATGGCGATTGTCCCAGGCAATCGCAGTCTTTACAATACCCCGTAGCTTCAGTTACCCATGCTGCCCATGGGTTTCCTCCCTGCGGCCCGGCATGGTTCGCAAACGGCCCCTGCCCTCGCCCGCAGCGTCGGTTGCTGCGGGGTTGTCTATTTATCTCAAAGGATCGAAAACAAACCCTCGATTTCTCCGAGCCGTGGCAGCGCGCGGTCTTTATCGGAGATGACAAGTTGTGCACGTTCCAGGCCGTACTTTTCCAGACCCCAGTCGACGCCTGTCGCGGGGTCGTCCCAGGCGATGCCGCCGTCCGAAGCCGGATCGTAGTAGTCGGTGCATTTATAGACCAGGTTGGTGCCGTCCTCCAGCGCGAGGAAGCCGTGCGCGAACCCTCCGGGGATGTAGAGCTGGCGGCCGTTGGCGGCGGAAAGCTCCACGGCGACCCATCGGCGGAACGTAGGGCTTGCGGGACGTATGTCCACCGCCACGTCCAACACGCTGCCCGTCACCACCCGCACCAATTTACCTTGTACCCGGGGGTGCTGGAAATGCAGGCCGCGCAGCACGCCCCGCCGCGAGAGCGAGTGGTTGTCCTGCACGAACCGCACGCCGATGCCTGCCGCGGCGAAGTCGCGCTCGGTGTAGCTTTCGGTGAAAAAGCCGCGCGGATCTTCGAAGCGGCGCGCCTCGACGACCGTGACCCCTTCGAGGGCCGTGGGGATGAAATTAAAGTTGCCCATCGGCCAGGTTGATGAGGTATTTCCCGTAGTTGTTGTTTTTCATCGGGCCGGCCAACGCGCGCAGGCGCGTGGCGTCGATCCATCCTTTGCGGAATGCGATCTCTTCGAGCGAGGCGATTTTGAGGCCCTGGCGTTTCTCGATGGCTTCGACGAACACGGTCGCCTCGGCCAGCGAGTCGTGGGTGCCGGTGTCGAGCCATGCGAATCCGCGCGAAAAGATCTGCACGTAGAGTGCGCCGTGGTTCATATACCATTCGTTGACCGAGGTGATCTCCAGTTCGCCGCGCGGCGAAGGCACGATGGATTTGGCCACCTGCACCACGTCGTGCGTATAGAAGTAGAGCCCAGGCACGGCATAGTTGCTTCGCGGATGTTCGGGTTTCTCCTCGATGCTGACGGCGCGGTTGTCGCTGTCGAATTCGATCACGCCGTAGCGTTGCGGGTCGCGCACCAGGTAGCCGAAGATGGTCGACGTGCGCTCTTTCTCGGCCCTTTCGACGGCCGAGGCCAGGATATTCGTGAATCCCTGGCCATAGAAGATGTTGTCGCCCAGCACCAGGCAGACATCGTCCGCGCCGATGAACCCTTCGCCGAGGATGAACGCCTGGGCCAGTCCGTCGGGCGAGGGTTGCTCGACGTAGCTGAACCGTACGCCCAGTTCTTCGCCCGACCCCAGCAGGCGGCGGAACATGGGCAGGTCGTCGGGAGTGGAGATAATGAGTATTTCGCGTATGCCGGCCAGCATCAGCACCGAGATCGGATAGTAGACCATCGGTTTGTCGTAGATGGGCAGGAGTTGCTTCGAAACCCCTTTGGTGACCGGGTAGAGCCTTGTTCCCGAGCCTCCGGCGAGCACGATACCTTTCATGATAAAGTCGATTTGTGAGACAAAGATGGTGAAAATCGGCCGCTTTTCAATGGGGAAAGGTCAAATACCGGAATAAAGTTATAATTTTGCAGATTGGACAACTTAGTGTAAGTTTATGAAAATAGCTATCATAGGTACGGGTTACGTGGGCCTGGTCACGGGGACGTGTTTTTCCGACCTGGGGATCGACGTGACGTGCGTCGACGTGGACGTGAAGAAGATAGAAAACCTGCGCAGCGGGATCATTCCGATCTATGAGCCGGGCCTCGAAGCGATGGTGCACAAGAACGTCCAGGGCGGACGGCTGCATTTCGAAACCTCGCTGGCCGCCGTGGTGGACCATGTGCAGGTGGTGTTTTCCGCCGTGGGTACGCCTCCGGGTGGGGACGGCAGCGCCGACCTGCGTTACGTGCTGGAGGTGGCCCGCGAAATGGGCCGTACGATGAAGGACTCTAAGTTGCTGGTGACCAAGAGCACGGTCCCCGTGGGTACGGCGGCGAAAGTGAGGGCCGCCATTCAGGAGGAACTCGACCGCCGGGGTGTGGAGATCCCTTTCGACGTGGCTTCGAACCCCGAATTCCTGAAGGAAGGCGATGCGATCAACGATTTCAGCCGCCCCAACCGCATTGTGATCGGCGTGGACAGCGAGCCTGCCCGCGCACTGATGGATAAACTGTATAAGACGTTCACGCTCAACGGACACCCGCTGATCTATATGGATATTCCGTCGGCCGAGATGACCAAATACGCCGCCAATTCGATGCTGGCCACCCGCATCAGTTTTATGAACGACATTGCCAACCTGTGCGAACTGACGGGCGCCGACGTGAATATGGTGCGCCGCGGGATCGGCACCGACGAACGCATCGGCAGCAAGTTCCTCTACGCGGGCTGCGGCTACGGCGGGTCGTGCTTCCCGAAGGATGTGCAGGCGCTGATCCGCACCGGGCAGGAAAACGGCTATGAACTGCGTGTGCTTCAGGCGGTCGAGGCGGTCAACGAAGACCAGAAACGGGTGGTGTTCGATAAACTCCACACCCATTTCGAGGGGCGTTTGGAGGGCTGCACGATTACGCTGTGGGGCCTTTCGTTCAAGCCCAATACGGACGATATGCGCGTGGCGCCGTCGCTGACGGTGATCGACCTTTTGTTGAAAGCGGGCTGCAGGGTGCGGGTGTACGACCCCGTGTCGCACCACGAGGCGCACCGGGCGCTGGGCGACACGGTCTATTATGCGGCCGATATTTACGATGCCGTGACGGATTCCGAGGCGATCCTGCTGATGACCGAGTGGAAGGATTTCCGGATGCCCCACTGGGCGGAGGTGAAGCGTCGGATGAAATACCCGCTGGTGATCGACGGCCGCAACATCTACGATAAGGAGCAGTTGCGCTGCGAGGGCGTGTTCCACATCGGGATCGGGACGAAATAGGGGCTGCGTACATTGCCCGTCCTTTTCGTTTTTTGTCCCCACATACCGGAAGTATGCTCCGGGGGAAAGCTCCACCGATAGACAAAATATGCCGCACACCGAATATAGTAAGTAAACAACTTAGGTTAAATGAATTATGAAGCTATTTTTGCTTATCCTGTTTCCTGTATTGATCTTTGCCGCTTGCGGCGGTAACGACGAAATCCCCGAGCCGACCGAACAAGGCGTGTTGATCAACGGCGTCGTGTGGGCGACGTGTAACGTGGACGCGCCGGGTACATTCGTCGCCAAGCCTCAAGACCCCGGGATGCTCTACCAATGGAACCGCAAAAAGGTATGGCCTGCCACGGGCGATGTAACCGGCTGGGATGATACTACCCCGACCGGCGACTCATGGGAAGAGGCCAACGATCCGTGTCCCACGGGATGGCGCCTGCCGACCCACGAGGAGCAGGTGGCCTTGTTCGAGGTTGCCAGGGTGGATAAAGTATGGACGACGTTAAACGGGGTGACCGGTTATAGGTTTGCAGACAAAACGTCCGGAAGCTCGATATTCCTTCCTGCCGCGGGCTACCGCTTCTACTATGGTACACTCTTGGACGTAGGCAGCGACGGGTACTACTGGTCGAGTACTATGTTTTCGGCTGACCGCGCCTGGCTCCTGGGCTTCGGCAGCGGTGATGTCGGCTATGGCAACAGCAATCGCACTGACTACTTTTCGATCCGCTGCGTCCGCAAATAGAAACGCCCCCACAACTAAAATGTCAACCGTTTTTGATAACCCATAACCAGAAATGAAACGAGTATTGGTAACCGGTGGTGCCGGCTTTATCGGGTCGCACCTCTGCGAAAGGCTTCTTAAGGACGGATGCGACGTGGTCTGCCTGGACAATTATTTCACCGGCAGCAAGGATAACGTACGCCAACTGCTGGGCAATAAGAACTTCGAGCTGGTGCGCCATGACGTGGTGGAACCCTATGCGGCCGAGGTGGACGAGATCTATAACCTGGCCTGCCCCGCCTCGCCGGTGCACTACCAGTATAACCCGATCAAAACCACGAAGGTGTCGGTGATGGGTGCGCTCAATATGCTGTCGCTGGCCAAGCGGGTGCGGGCGCGGATCCTGCAGGCGTCGACCAGCGAGGTTTACGGCGATCCCGCGATCCACCCCCAGCCCGAAAGCTACTGGGGAAACGTCAACCCGATCGGGGTGCGGTCGTGCTACGACGAGGGCAAGCGCTGCGCCGAAACGCTGTTCATGGACTACTACCGCCAGACGGGTCTGGAGATCAAAATCATACGGATTTTCAACACCTACGGTCCGCGGATGAACCCGCAGGACGGGCGCGTGGTGTCGAACTTCATCGTACAGGCCCTTCGCGGCGAGGACATCACCATCTATGGCGACGGCGCCCAGACGCGCAGTTTCCAGTATGTGGACGACCTGATCGAGGGAATGATCCGCATGATGGCCACCCCGAAAGATTTTATCGGCCCGGTGAATATCGGCAACCCGGGCGAGTTCAGTATGCTGGAGCTGGCTGAAAAGGTGGTGACGCTGACCGGTTCGCGCTCGAAGATCGTTTTCGCGCCGCTTCCGAGCGACGATCCGCGCCAGCGCAAGCCCGACATCGCGCTGGCCGGGGAAAGGCTCGGCGGCTGGACACCGACCGTCCAACTGGACGAAGGCCTCTCGCGCACGATCGACTATTTCCGCCGTACGCTGGAACTCTGAGCTGCCGGCCGTGTATTTCCCCGGCCCTGCGGGGGCCGCGCGGCCCCCGGTTTGGGAGTGCGGCGGCAGTGAAAAGGAGAGGCGCCTCCGGGCTTTCGCTAAAAAGAGAAAAATTTCTACGGATCGGTAGCGTATTAATAAAAAAAGGCCTAATTTTGTAACCAAAATAACCTAATAACCTAAGATATGAACGTAAATCAAATGATGGCCGAGCTGGAGCGTAAGCACCCCGGCGAAAGCGAGTACCTGCAGGCGGTCAAAGAAGTCCTGGTAACGATCGAAGAGGTTTACAACCAGAACCCGGCATTCGCAGCCAATGCGATCGCCGAGCGCATGGTCGAGCCCGACCGTATCTTCACCTTCAAGGTGCCCTGGACCCGCGACAACGGCGAGGTATGCGTGAACATCGGCTACCGCGTACAGTTCAACAACGCCATCGGCCCGTACAAGGGCGGGATCCGTTTCCACCCGAGCGTGACGCTCTCGACCCTGAAATTCTTGGGCTTCGAGCAGACTTTCAAAAACGCCCTTACGACGCTGCCTATGGGCGGTGCGAAAGGCGGCTCGGACTTCGACCCCAAAGGCAAGTCGGATCGCGAAGTGATGCGTTTCTGCCAGGCTTTCATGACCGAACTGTGGCGCCACATCGGCCCCGAAACCGACGTGCCGGCAGGTGACATCGGCGTAGGCGCGCGCGAAATCGGCTACATGTACGGCATGTACCGCAAGCTGGCCCTCGAAAACACCGGCGTGCTCACGGGCAAAGGCCTCACCTACGGCGGTTCGCTGATCCGTCCCGAGGCTACCGGCTTCGGCGCGGTTTACTTCCTGCGCCAGATGCTCGAAACCGCGGGCGACACGCTGAAAGGTAAGGTCGTGTCGATCTCGGGCTTCGGCAACGTGGCCTGGGGCGCTGCCCTGAAGGCTACCGAGCTGGGCGCCAAAGTGGTGACCATTTCGGGCCCGGACGGCTACATCTATGACGAGGCCGGCCTGAACGAAGAGAAGATCGCGTACATGCTCGAACTGCGTGCTTCGAACAACGACGTGGTCGCTCCGTACGCCGAGAAATTCAAAGGCTCGAAATTCTTCGCCAAAACCAAGCCCTGGGAAGTTAAGGTGGACATCGCCATGCCTTGCGCCATTCAGAACGAGTTGAACGGCGACGATGCCAAGAGGCTGATCGCCAACGGTGTGAAGATCGTGGCCGAGGTTTCGAACATGGGTTGCACCCCC
>JAVBNK010000172.1:0-9430 GCA_031551595.1 Rikenellaceae bacterium
TCGGTGTACGCCACGGCGGCAAACGATAGTACAGACAGTACAATCAGGTGTCTCATAGGTTTATCCACTTTAAATGGTCAATTCCCCGCTACTCAAATTCCCCGTGCACGGCGTGGGTTTCCTCCCCGCGGTCCGGCCTCAGGTAAACCCGGCTCTGCCCTCGCCCGCAACGTCGGTTGCGACGTTGCCGCGATTCACATCCCGTGGCTGCGGGGGCGACGCGAAGCGTCGAGTCGCGGGATGTTGCGGGCGCCACAGGCGCCTGCAACCTTGTTAATACTTCATAGCCTTGCTGCGGGGCGGGTCATTTCTAAAAGCGCCCTGCAACCGCCGGCCGCAGGGCGCTTCAATATTACTTTTCCCTGAGGATTTCGATCAGGATCGAAAGTTCGTCGGCCAGTTGGCTGGGGCTGCCGCCGTAGCCGATCGACACATACCTCACGCGGCCATCCTTCACCGCTACCTTGCACGGCACGCCCGAAACGCCGAGCAACTCGCGGAAGTATTTGTACACCGCGCCCGGCTTGTTGTTCTTCGCCGTTTCCAGGTCGTAAAGCCAATTGAACGTATACCTGTTTTTGGCGATGAACCGCTCGACATTTTCTACGGTGTCGTCCGTGGAAACGAAGTAGAACCCCACGCCCGGATCGGCGGCGAACTTATCCACGGCCATCTGCATCCCCGGGAACGCCTTGATGCAGGGATAGCACCACGTGCCCCAGAAATCGAGGATCACCACCCGGTTGCCCCAGTCGGCGCTGCGGACCGCACGGCCGTCGTTTGTTTCGAGCGAGAAAGCGGTGTAGGGTATGTCGATGATATGCTCCAGCATTTCCCGGCGTATCTTTTCCTGCCCTTCGGCCGATTTCAGGCCGTCCAGGTAGGCGGCGTAGCCCTCCGCCGAACCCTTCTGTGCCACATAGATCCGCTCCAGCCGCTCCAGCATCGCAGGTGTAGCTGCATTGGCGTGCACGGCGGCTTCGAGGAATCGTTCCGCCTCGGCCTGCGTGCCCGCATGTTTGAGCGCTTCCACATACGCTTCGTTCAGGTCGGGGTCGGCATAGCGTTTTTCGGGCGTGACATACCCGATGAACTCTTTCGCCTCGCCGTATCTGCCCAGCCGGGCGAGCAGCCGGATGTGGGCCGACAACCGGGCGTCCAGTTGCGACTGCGCGAGCCGGTCGCCGCTGACGTTCTCGTAGCCCTGCATCGTGCCGTCGTGCCGTTTGGCGATCATTTGGCGGATGTAGGCGTCGGCCACCGGATAATGGTCCGTAAAGTCGAAGTGCGGAATCTTCAGAAGCCCCTCGACGTTCCATCGGTAGGTTTCGTTCAATGCCTTGAAGTACATCTCGGTGGCATAGGCGCGGGCACGGTCGTACTGTTTGGCGCCCATCAGGGCGGTGATCAGCGAACGGTAGGTATTGTAGTAGAGGAACTCCTGGTTCTTCAGCTCAGGGTGCTGTTGCCATTCGGCCAGCGGAAACTCTTTAAGGAACCCTTCCAGTTTTTCGACCGTATTGGCGGCGGTCAGGCCCTGCATGGCTTTCTGGCTGGCAATGAAGCGTGCGGCTTCGCCGTGCGGGTATTTCGCCAGGATGATCCGCTCGACCGAGTCGGCGGCGGCCGCATCCTTCAACTGGAAACGGTAGCGGTCGCGCACCTCGATGCAGGATTTCTCGTTATCCTGCGCCGACACTCCGTAACCTCCCGCTGCGAGCAGGAGAAACAATAAGCATTTTTTCATGGCCGGATCAGTCGTTAAGCGCCTCGCCCATGGCGTGCAGGTCGATGCCGTACTCGTCCTTGAAGAACTTCAGCACGACTTCGTATTTTTGCCTGATCAGGTGGGTTTTCACGTAGGCCCCCCACTGGCCGATGGATTGGTCCCACACTTCGCTGCAGTCGATGGCGTCGGACAGGGCCCAGGCTTTGAAGTCGGCTTCGGTCATCGAGGTCAGGTATTTGACATAGGTGCCCAGGTCGTAGGCCGGGGATTGTCCCCCGTCGAGGTATTCCAGGAAACCGTAGCCGTTGTAGCCCCAACTTCCCGTGTAATTGCCGCCCTGGCCCTGGTTGGTGGTTCTATGCAGGGCGATGAAAGCGGCCGGGATCACCAGCTTGCCTTTGGCGGCCGCATAGGCGACCAGGCTCCGGTTGAGGGTGCCGATGGCCGTGCGGCGCTCGGCGGCGGTCATTTGGTCGATCTTTTCGGACGCGTGGCCGAAGGCGATGTGGTTCAGCCCGTAGACTGCCGGGTAGTAAACGTTCCCGGAGCCGGTGACCGTATGGATCTCCGACGCCAGCAGGATGCGGTAGGGCAGCCACTCCGTCAGCAGGTCGTCGTCCCAAAGCCCGAGCCAGTCGTTCACGATCAGGCCGACCGCTTTGCCGACATAATCCTTGTCCGCCTGGCTGGAGTGGTACGGCAGCGACGAGGTGATGTTCCACCGGAAGTCCGATTCCCTGTATTGATACAGGATCTGGGTGTTGTACTTGTCGTAGAAGGCCGCGATCTGCTGGTCGTAGGCGGCATTTCCCTGCGGAAATTCGTAAAACTCCTGCGGTTCGGACGCCGTGAGGCTCTTCTCGGAACATGCGCAGAGCATGGCCCCGCAGCATATCGGTAAAAATATGAAATACTTTTTCATAGTCGTCTGTTTTGGGCGTTATTCCGCCGAGCCGATGCGCTGGGCGGCCAATTCGTTTTGGGTGAGCGTCCTGTTACGTTGGAGGATATCCTCCGGGATAGGCAATACGTAGGCCGGGTCCTGGGCGTTGAGGGTATAGACCGTCCTGGTCCCGGTCGCGTCGACCCACGTGTGTTTGATCTGCGGCATTCCGTAACGGCGCAGGTCGAACCAGCGGTGGCCTTCGAAAAAAAGCTCGCGGCGGCGTTCCTCGCGGCAGAACGTTTCGAGGGCATCGGCCGTGGTCAGCACGTAGTCGGCGTAGCTGGCGAAACGCTTGCTGCGCAGGGCGTTCAGGTCGGCAACCGCCAGCGGTCCCGAAGCGCTGTGGCCCGCCTTGTATTTCATGGCGTAGGCCTCGGCACGGTTCAGGTACAGTTCGGCGGTGCGCCACGCATTGCCCATTTCCGACGTGCCCGCTTTGCTGCTTTGGTAGAACCCGTAATAAGCATTGAGGTTCATGAATTTGCTTTTCCGGCTGTCGGTGCCGTCGAGGGAGCCCGAGAGGTCGCCTGACATCGCATAAGGCCCGTAGAGGCCGTACGTGGCGTCCACGCCTTGGAATACGAAGATCGTTTCGGGGAACCGGCTCGATATGGGGCCGTTATTGGGGTTCATGGTGTTGCTGAGCGCATAGTCGGGCAGGTGGACCAGTCCGGGAGCGCTTTCGAGCGCCTTTCCGGCATGCGCGATCACCTGGTCCCAATCTTCCATGTAGAGGTACACGCGCGAGGCGAACAGGCGGGCTGCCGTATGGCTGATGCGGAAAGCGCCGTTGTTCTTCCGGTGGCGTTCCAGCAGGGCGATCGCTTCCTCGATATCGGCGGTGATCCGGGCGTAGACCTCCCTGACCGAATGGCGCGGCATACCTTCATCCAACACTTCGGATTTGAGCGAGAGGGTCACTCCGGGGCTTTGTTCCGGTGTGGTTCCCGGTGCGTTATAGGGCTTGGCGAACAGGTTCACCAACTGGAAATAGTAATAGGCCCGCAGCGCCAGGGCTTCCCCGACGACCTGGTCCTTGTCGGCCTGCGAGCCTGCGGACCCGGGGGCCAGTTCGGTGATCATGTTACAGACCATGATCTTGGCGTAAAGGTTCTTGTACATCGTGCTGCCCATGGCGACGGACGAATGCATGTAGGGCTGCCATGCGAATACGTCTTTATAGGCGAGCCTGGTCTTGTCGTAATTGTATTCGGAGGACTTCACGCCCATCACGTCGTCGCTCATCAGGTTGGTCAGCCCGTCCAGCGTGCTGAAGAACGGGTAGCCCTGTCCCTGGAGCAATTCGGCGAAGGACTCGGTGTTTTTCGGCTCGAACTCGTCCTGCGAAGTCTCTTCCAGGAATTTGTCGCACGAGGCGAGCATCGTCGCGGCCAGCGCGGCCAGCGCCAGCGGCTTTATCGCGGTATGTAGTATATTGATTTTCATAGTTGCTCGTCATTTAAAAGCTGATACTGAAGGAGAGCGTGTAATTCCGGGTGATCGGCAGGGCCGTGCCGCCGGTGTTGTCGATCTCGGGATCCTGCCCGTTGAATTTTTTGCTGCACAGGGTGAAAGGGTTGGATACGCCGAATGAACATGCCATCGTACCGGCGCCCAGGTGCGAGAGCACCTCGCGGCCGAAATAGTAGCTCAACGAAAGGTTGCGGCAGCGGAAGAAATCGCCGTCCACGATCCGTGCCGTCGAGTAGTTGTACAGCTCGTAGGAGTTCATCGATCCGATCGGCGTCTGGAGCAGGTAGCTGCCCGAATTGCCGTCGTAGACGAAACCGGGGACGGTGGTCGTCTTCTGGTCGCCCGGTTTCTTCCAGCGGCCCAGCAATTCCGTGCCCAGGTTGTCCTGGGGCGAAGGCATCTTCAGGGCGCCGCCGAAGAGGGGATTCAGGCGTTTTACGTGGCCGAACGCGAACGCGAAGCTGGCATTGACCGAAAAGTTCCTGTAATAGACCGAAGTGCTGAAGCCGCCGTTGAATTTCGGGTCGCGCTGGCCGCAGTACTCCAGGTAGGTGGTCGGGTCATCGCTCTGCTCGACCGTCTCGCCGTACGGGGCGGTGTCGGCAAAGGTGGCGATGCCCGTATCGGGGTTCAGGCCGGTGAATCTCCACGCGTAAAGCCCTCCGACCGCCTTGCCGTCCCGGAACGCATTGCCTGCGATGTAAGCCGAATAGGTGTATTCGTTGTCGTCCCTGCCGGTCTGGCCGGCCTTGTTGGTGTTCTTGGAGAAGACCGTCGAAACGACCCATTTGAAATCCCTGGTCTGTACGGGGACGAACGACAGCGCCAGTTCGATACCGGTATTCTGGATGTTGGCGCCGTTACGGTAGATGCCGTCCACGCCGTATTCGGCCGGTACGTCCAGCTCGAAGATCACGTCGCGGCCGTTCTTGACGTAGTAGTCCAGCGTACCGCGGATGCGGTTGTCCAGGACCGCGAAATCGAGGCCGAGGTTGACGGTCTGCGTTTTTTCCCAGCGCAGGTCGGGGTAAGGATAGCGGCTCACGTTGAGCTGGTACTCGCCCGTGAAGCGGTTGACCAGCGTCGACGGGTATTTGACGATCAGGTTGGGCCCCACCGAAGTGGGCACGCTGCCCTGGAAACCGTACGATGCGCGCAGTTTGAGCTCCTGTACCCATTTGCTCCCGGCGAACCACGCTTCCTGGTCGATATTCCACGCCCCGGCCACGCTCCACACGGGCTGGAAACGATTGTTCGTGTACTGGCCGAAGCGGTTCGAGGCGTCCGAACGGATGTTGGCGTTCAGCACGTAGCGGTTCTTAAAACTGTACGCCATGATGCCGTACAGGCCGATGGTGTTCGAGATCGTGTTGATGTTGCCCACGGTGTGCTTTTCCAGTGAGGAATAATAGGCCGTTCCCACGCCGTTGTACCCCGACGTTTTCGTGTCGTACTCATAGCTGATCGCATGGCCGCGGTCGGGGTAATAGCCCCATTCGGTCGTGCGAAGGCCTTTGTATTCGTTGGACTGCATCTCCGCCCCAAGCGAAACGTTGAACACATGGTCGCGGCCCGCCATTTTGTTGTAGTTGAATTGTCCGCGGGCGGCATAGCTCGCCTGGTCGGTGTTATTGTAGAGCAGGATGCCGCCTTTGGGCAGGGGCGAGGCGTATTCTTCGGCGCTGCGGGGTTCGACCGCCCCGAAATCGTAACCGCGGATCGTGGCGATGTAGTAGGAGCGCTCGGCGGCCCACTGGCGGTTTTGGGTATTGGAATAGTCGGTGGCGAAAGAGCCCTGGAACTGGAGGCCCCTCGTGATGCGGGCGGTAAGCGATACGCTGGCTTTCATCTGGCGGCCGATTATCTCGTTGCCTGTGTTGGCCAGCTCGTTCAGGATGTTGTACGACAGGGGGAAGTTCGATCCCACGGCAGTCATCGTGGTCGTATAGGTGGTGTAGTACTCGTCCGGGCTGATGGCGCGCGAAGTTTTCAGGGCGTAGTCCATCGGGTTGACCGTGTAGAAGCCTTCCGCTTTGCGGTTGGAGTAGCTGAGCCGCCAGTCGACGTGTACCGCCTCGCCGAAACGGGTGGTCATGTTCATGTTGAGGTTGTAGCGGGTCTGGTCGTCGCCTTTCGCGGCGCCGCGGCTGTCGCCGTAGCCCGCCGACACATAATAGCGGTTGCTGAGGGTGCCGCCCGAAACGCTCACGTTGTAATCCTGGCTGAAAGCGTCACGGAAAAGCAGGTCGAACCAGTCCGTGTTCATCGTTTCCAGCGTCGCCACGCGGCGGTCGAACTGGTCTTTGGTGATCAGTTTGTCGTAGAAATCGAACAGGGCGCCTTCGTAAGCCGTCCGGTAGGGCATCGATTCATAGATATAGCCGTTCTCGGCCACCTCTTTCGAAAGGCCGACGCGCTGTTTGGAATTCATCAGCTGGTAGTCCTGGTAACGCGGGCGGGCGGTGAATCCGAATGAACCGGAGAAGCTGACCGACGGTTTTCCGATCTCGCCGCGTTTGGTGGTCACCACGATCACGCCGTTGGCTGCACGCGTACCGTAGATCGCCGTAGCCGAGGCGTCCTTCAGGAAGGTGAGGCTTTCTATGTCGTTGGGATTCAGTCCGGCGATGGCGTTGCCGAGCAGGCTCAGGCTCGAATTCTGGTTGAGCTGGTCGGCCATTACCTGCGGCGTGCCGCTCAGTATGTTGTTCAGTTCGTCGTTGGACAGTTGTGTGGGGTCTTCCCGGATGATGCCGTCCACGACCCAGATGGGTGCGGCGTTGCCGTAGATGGTCGACGATCCGCGGATGCGCATCCGCGGGGTGGCGTTGGGGCTGCCCGACGAATTCATCACCATCAGGCCGGGAATCTGTCCCTGCAGCATTTTGTCCACTGTATTGACGCCCGCCATGCGTATGTCGTCCATCTTTACGGAGGTGACTGCGCTGGCCGATATGCGTTTGTCCATCACCGTATAACCCGTGATCACTACATCGTCCACGGCTGCGGTGGCTGTTTTGAGCACCACTGCCAGGGTTTGGCCTTCGGTAAACTTCACCGTTTTTTTCTCGAAGCCCAGGTGCGATACGACCAGGTTGCCGGTCGCGGTACGCACGGGAATTGTAAACGTCCCGTCCGCATCGGTCGCCACCCCCGTATGGGTATTCTCGACCACGACGGTCGCACCTGGCACCGCGTTGCCTTCCGCATCGGTCACTTTGCCCTTGATCAGGATGGTGCGGGAAGCCTGCTGGGTGGCGGCGGCCGCGGCAGCGCGGCTGATCAGCACCACCTTGTCCTGGATCTCGTACTGGTATCCGTTGGCTGCCAATAGGTTGTCGAGCACCTGTTCCAGCGACGCCTCTTTCAGTGATACCGATGCCCGCTGGTCCTGGCGGATCAGCCCTTTCTGGTAGAAAAACTGGTATCCGGTCTGCGCTTTGAGGTCGTTGAGCGCCTCCACGATGGTTTTGTTCGCGAAGCTTACGTTGAGCTTCACCTGCTGCGACCAGGATGGGGCTGCGGAAAGGCTGCCTGCGCAGCATAACAACAGGAATAATTTGATCTTCATCACAAGTAGGGGTTTTCTCCACTTCCCGGGCGGGAAATGGAAGGGGGTGTAGATTTTTTTCATACTTTTGTTATTTGAGTTAGTATTGCACCTGCTCGCAACAGGTGTGGTCGTAATTCGCGGGAGGACCTGTCCGTTCTCCCGTTTTTTATCTCTCCATGCCCACGTGCAGGACCTGGCCCTTCATCCGGAACGTCACCGCGCTGATCTTCTCGATCATTCCCAGCAGCGTCGCAAATTCCTGGTATTTAGGCAAGTTTCCTTTGAAAACGATCTCCTTCGCATCCGGGTGGTCGAAAGCCACCTCGATGTCGTACCACCGGGCCAGCTTCAGCATCACCTGTTCGAGGCTCTGCTCGTCGAATACGAAAAGACCCTCCTTCCACGCCACCGCGTCGGCCGTATCCACGGTAATGACCGTGAACAGCCCCGAGTCGTTGTCCAGCTGCGATTGCTCGCCGGGGGCGAGTTGCGTTTTCTCGTTGTTCGATTTATTGACCACCCTTACGCTGCCGTGGACCAGGGTGGTCACGGTCCGGTTATCCTCGCGGTAGGCGCTCAGGTTGAATCCCGTCCCGAGCACGGTCAGCGCCTGCGCCGGGGTCTCCACGATGAAGGGTTTGGACGGGTCGTGCGCCACCTCGAAGTAAGCTTCCCCTTCGAGCGTCACGCGGCGCTCGTCGCCCGGGAAGGACAGCGGGTATTCCAGCCGGCTGTCGGAGTTGAGCCACACCGCCGTGCCGTCGCCGAGCACTACCCGGTATTCCCCTCCGCGCGGAACATATAATCTATTGAATTTGACATCTTTCAGCGTAGCCACGTCCTGGTACCGCAATTCGCCGTCGCCGACCGTCGCATGGGTGCCCGCCCGTTCGATGCGTCCGCCTGCCGAGCCGTCCAGGGTGATGCTCGTACCGTCGCCCAGCTGCAGGACGGCGATCTGGCCGCCCGGCCGCACATGGTCGAAACCGTCCGCACGACCGCCGGCCCGCTCGCTGAACAGATAGCCCGCAGCTGCGATGAGCACGACTGCCGCTGCCGCCGTAATCCTGCGGTACACGCCCCCGAGCCTTCTGCGTACGGGTTGTGCAGAGGTCCCGATGCGGTCATGCAGTTTTTCCAGCAGGGTTTCATAGTCGATCACGGCCACATCCCCGCCCTCGCTGAATTCGTCCATTTTCCGGGCGATCTCCCGGTCGAATCTCTCGCGTCCGTCTTCGGAAACGAACCATGCGATCAGGGCGTCCAACTCTGTGTCCGACAGCGGCTCGTCCCGGAATACTTTATATACGATATCAGTGAAGTCCATCTTGCAGGATATTTGGGTATAGTCGTTTCGGTAAATACGCGCCGGCGCGTAAATACACTTAGTCGGACAATAAAAAAACGTGAGTTTCGCATAAAAACTCACAACCCGTCAGGGAAACGGACTATAAGTCCGTTTGCAAAGCCCTCCTCTAAGAGGGTGGGGGTGTCAACACTAAAGCGGCTTCCTTGGAAGCCGTTAGCGAAGGTTTCGGATAAGAAATCTTAGAGGTTGTTTTGAAATTTTCCTCTCGCTCTTTTCCGCCTCTTCCCGGCATCTTTTTCCGCCGATTTTTGGCACATATTCCCGATATGACCCTGCAAATCGGCGAAAAAATCTACCTGAAAGATGCAAAAAATAGCTTCGGCAAAATTTCAAAACAACCTCTAAGGGTTAACTTCCCCG
>JAVBNK010000002.1:0-17660 GCA_031551595.1 Rikenellaceae bacterium
CCCCTCCTTTGTGGCCCGCCCCAAAAAGGATGTCGCCATCGGGCGAAACAAACCGAACTTATTTTTTCTCGTACAACACCGGGTTGAGGCTCGGGTCGTTGTACATTTTCATCTGTTTGTAGACCTTCATCCATTTGCGTCCGGCGGCCAGGTCCTCCAGCAGCTCTTCGATGGCGGTCGAGAGGTCGGCCTGCTGGGAGAGCAACACCTCCAGTTTTTTGGCGCACGCTTCGCGGTGGGCCTCGCCGACATCCGTGCGCCGGGTTTCCACACGCATGTGGTAGATCTTCAGCGCCAGGATCGACAGCCGGTCGATCGCCCAGGCGGGGGTCTCGGTGTTGATCTTCGCGCCGGGCTCCACCTTCACGCCGGAGTATTTTTCAAGGAAATAGCTGTCGATGTATTCGACCATATCGGTACGCTCCTGGTTCGAGGCGTCGATACAGCGTTTGATCTTAAGGGCCTCGGCGGGGTCGATCTTCGGGTCGCGGATGATGTCTTCGAGGTGCCACTGTACGGTGTCGATCCAGTTTTTCAGGTAGAGCAGCCCCGCGACCGTACCCGGTTGGTAGGGGTTGGCGACCGGTTGGTCGACGTTGTCGTAGCGGTGGTAATCGGCGATCACCTGCTCGAAGATCCTGTTGGCTTCCTGTGTGAACATTCCTTTGATTTTTTGGTAGTCCGGCAAAGTTATGTTTTTTTGTCCGGAATAGCAATTATTACTTATCTTTGCGCATACCTATCTGCAGAACCATGAACCCACGCATCATCGCCACATTGCTGGCCCTGGCCGCCGTTACGGGCGTTTCGGCCCAAAAGCTTACCCACCAGCAATATATCGAAAAATACAAAAAACTCGCCGTCGAAGAGCGCGACCTGTACGGCATTCCCGCCAGCATCACCATGGCTCAGGGATTGTGCGAGTCCGACTGCGGCAACAGCCGCCTGGCCCGCGAAGCCAACAACCACTTCGGCATCAAGTGCAAAAAGGACTGGACCGGCCAGACCATCTCGCACGACGACGACGCCCGGGGCGAATGCTTCCGCAAGTACGCCTCTGTCGAGGACTCCTACCGCGACCACTCGGTATTCCTGCAGGGTTCCGCGCGTTATGCCTCGCTCTTCAAACTCAAACCCACCGACTACCAGGGTTGGGCCTACGGGCTTAAGGCGGCGGGATATGCCACCAACCCGCAGTATGCCACCCAACTGATCAAACTGATCGAGGACTACCGGCTCTACCTGCTGGACGACCTGGAAACCGACGCTGAAACCCTGGCCGCGGAGAAAACCGCCGCCAAAACCCCCGTCATGTGGCAGGAGTGGACCGAAAGCCCCGACCGGGTGGATATCGACAACTATGTGGTTTCGCTGCGTTCGCAGGGCGGTTATTCGCTCTATGCGAATAACGGCAGCGAATTCGTGCAGGCCCGTCCGGGCGATACGTTCGAGTCGCTGGGCAAGAGCGTGGGCGTCGCGCCGGCCCGCCTGCGCTCGATCAACGACCTGCCGGCGTCGGCGCAACCCTCCGGGGGCGACATGGTCTACATCAAGGCCAAAGCCCGCCGCGCGAACAACGGCCAACTGATCCATGTGGTGCAGCAGGGCGAAACGATGCACGGCATCGCCCAGCGTTACGGCATCCGCCTGCGTTCGCTGGCCTCGATGAACCACCGCAGCGCCGATTCGTCCCTCGCCGCCGGGCAACAACTCCGGTTGAGGTAATTCCGGCCGGCATCAGAAATCAATATCCTGAACCATGTACGGCAGGGTGCGGCTTTGTCCTTCCCCGCCGGGAATAACCAGTCATACTTATGAAAGCCGGGTTGACCATATTGCTTGTGTCGTTCATTTCAGGTATCGCCACATTGCGGGGGCAGGATAAAGCATTCGTATATTGGGAGAATTTACCGGGCGAACAAAAGAATGGTGTTCTTAGTTCTTCTGCCACATTGAAAGATGCCATACATTATTACAATGGTAAATTCAAACCCTCGGATGACGAAAGGACATTCAGGTTCCTCGATTCATTGACCCGCAGTAATAATTACATGAGGGGCAATGAAACGGCTTTCTATTTCTTCGTTTTCAATGACATCTTCATGAAATCGGACGGAGCATTAGCCGAGGTTATGGGGGGCTATTGCCTGCAGGTAATTGTTAATGCACCCGGTTATGTGATAAGCTATTTAGCTGACAAGGAAAATCTGAGGAAATTGTATGCCATGCGGTTGGGATATGAGTTTTATTTTAAGGAAAAGGGGACGTCTGATCTGAAGTATTCTTTTAAAGAATTTAAAACTCTATTGTCTTCCAAACTGTCCCGGGACAAGAAGTACGACCGGTTCCTGAATCTGTTTTATACTGAAATCCAGGGGGCGATGCAAGGCATGGACTGACCGGGCCCGGCCTGCCCCGAACATAAAGCCCCCCCCCGGCAGGCCACGGGGTATTGCGAGGGCGCAGTTGCCGCAGGGAACTGCCCGCATCCCGCGGCCCGGCATAGAACCCTTAAAGATTAAGGTGCGTCGTACCGTATACCTTTTCCTGTTTCCCTTTTCCGCATGATGGCGACATGCTTGTTGGCGATGATATACTTTACACACCCGCCGCCTGTTTCCTATCTCCCGAGCCGTTCTGCGGCTTCCGGTGGGGCTGCGGGTCGCATGGCGGCCTGGAAAAAGAGGTTGGGTGCAGATAGTATATCATTGCGTACTTTTTTGTGTCAAAGCAAAGAAGTGCCGAAAAATCCTGAGCTATTGGGATCCCCGGCTCTCCAAAGGCCGTACCCGGAGAAAAGCCGACAAAAAAAGCCGCCCTCTTGCGGGGGCGGCCTGCTGTGTGCTCCGGGGAGCGGTGTTTATTTAACCGTTTTGATCACCTTTTCGAATGCCTTCGGGTTATTCATCGCCAGGTCGGCAAGCACCTTGCGGTTCAGCTTGACGCCTTTGGCGGTGAGTTTACCCATAAATTCCGAATAGGTCATCCCGTGGCTGCGCGACGCGGCGTTGATACGCTGGATCCACAGGCTGCGGAACGTCCTCTTCTTGTTCTTACGGTCGCGGTAGGCGTACGTAAGACCTTTTTCGACAGTGTTTTTGGCTACTGTCCATACGTTTCCCCTTGAACCAAAGTTCCCTTTGGCAAGTTTTAAAACTTTTTTTCTTCTGGCTCTCGATGCTACTGCATTTACACTCCTTGGCATAACTTGAAAGTTTTACGGATCGCGGGCGGGGGATTTCTCTTCCTCTCTTCGGGGCCCGGCGGCCCTTGGTTTAACTGATTGTCAGCGGTTATTTTACTAACAACTGGCGTACGTTGGCCTCCTCGGCCGGCGAAACGAGGCCCGAATAGGTCAGGTTGCGTTTCTGTTTGGTGGTTTTCTTGGTCAGGATGTGACTTTTGTAAGCGTGCTTACGTTTGATCTGTCCTGTCCCGGTGAAGTCGAAGCGCTTCTTCGCACCGGAATTGGTTTTCATTTTAGGCATTTTCGAAACGGTTTTAAAAGGTTAAACAGCCCGCAAAGATATAAACTTTTCGTTTACCAACAAAATATCGCTTCTTCATGCCCGGGGCTGCGGGGGCGGAATCAAAGATTTCGAGCCTCGGGCATGAGCATTTCGCCATAGCGAAATGCCAAAAAAAGTGCTGGCCTGCGAAGGCCAGCCCTGTATGTCCCGAAGGCGGGAATTATTTCAGCCCCAGTTTCTTTGCGATCGCTGCCGGAATCGCATCCTTGTGCACCACGATGTTGAGGGTCTTGAAGCGCACGAAAGCGTCCGAAGCGTACCACGTACCCTTATAGGTATTTTCGGTGCCCCACGAGTTCTTCACCATGAAATAGGGCGTGCCGTCCTGGTCTTTGGCCGTGCCGTAGATGAGCATACCGTGGTCGTCGGTGGTCATGTAGTTGTCGTACTCCTGCTGGCGCATCTGCTGGGTGATGGTCTTTTCGCGTGCAGGGGCGGCGGCTTCCGGTTTGTCCTGGGCGGCGGAGCCTACCCAGCGGGCCTGGTCGGAACCCGCGGCGGCTTTGGCTTCGGTGTCCGGAACGCGGGCGATGCCCTGGCGCGTGAAACCGGCCTCGCTCACGTCGCTGCCCCAGGCGATGGTGTAGCCTTTGTCGATGGCGTTATACATCACCTGCATCATCTCCTCCAGCGGCAGGTTCCACGACGGGGCCCAGCGCCAGTTGTCGGGCACTTCGATGATATGCTGCGTGTAGAACGGCACGTGGGTGAACGAGCAGACCGACACGTAGTCGGCCGGGTCGATGCCCAGCATCTGCATGAACGACTGAGGGGTGTACTCCTTGCCGTTGTAAGTGAATTTTTCGGGACATTGGCCCAGGTACGAATCGAGCGTGCCCACAAAGCCGCCCATCCATGCCGGGGTGAGCTGTTTGTTGGAGTTTTTGATCACCGCGCCCACATACGCCGAGAGGATATTGTCCATTTCGGAGTGCTTGTGCAGGGGCGTGCCGTAGTTCAGGCCGGGCATTGCGGTGGTGGGGACGATGCCGTAGAGGCGCATGCCTTCCAGCACGTCGGCGAACGACCCTCCGGGCGAGAAGGTGTTTTCCCCGTGCATACGCACATATTTCGCCGCTTTGTCCCGGTAATTCTTATGGACGATGTACATGGCCGAAAGGTCGTATTCGCCCTTGCCCGTGCGCAGCAACTCCGATTCGATCATCGCCAGCCCCGAAAAGCACCAGCAGGTGCTCGAACTCGCCTGGTTCCTGACCGGGGTGATCGGATTGGCCTTTACGGTCTGGAACCGGAGATTGTCGTTGGCGGGTACGGCCTTCAGCACCTGTGCACCCGCCGCACCGGCGGCCAACAGGGAGGCCGCCATCAAAACTATCTTTCTCATCTCGTTTTTTTTGAGTTTCCCGCAAAGATAATTAATATATCCGTCATGTCGTTTTTCCCATCGTTTTTTTATATATTTGCCTCCGGAAAAATGGCGCACTTCCCGAATTGAAATGAGTGAGATTTATTATAAAGAGGAGCAGTTCTCGCCCGAGGTCATCGAAAAACTGGCAGGGCATTACAAGGAGATCCTCACGCTGCTGGGCGAAGACCCCGGGCGCGAGGGCCTGCTGAAAACCCCCGAGCGCGTGGCCAAGGCCATGGGGTTTCTCACGCAGGGATACGGTACCGATCCCAGGGAAATCCTGCTGTCGGCCAAGTTCCGCGAAGAATACAAGCAAATGGTCATCGTCAAGGACATCGAGCTCTACTCGATGTGCGAACACCACATGATCCCCTTCTACGGCAAGGCCCACGTCGCCTACATCCCCAACGGCTATATCACCGGGCTGTCGAAGGTCGCCCGCGTGGTGGAGTGTTTCGCCCGGCGGCTGCAGGTCCAGGAGCGCCTCACGGTGCAGATCCGCGACTGCATCCAGGACGCCCTCTCGCCGATGGGCGTGGCCGTGGTGATCGAGGCCAGCCACATGTGCATGCAGATGCGCGGCGTGCAGAAGCAGAACTCCGTCACCACCACCTCCGCCTTCACCGGCGTGTTCCTCTCGCAAATGCAAACCCGCGAGGAATTCATCCACCTCATCCGGTCCAAACTCAGATAGTATTGACAAGCGATTCAATATACGGCCTATTTTCGCGCCTTTTTATAAAAGGCGCCCCAAAGGATTTTGTGAAAGACTGCGTTTTTGGTGCCGCTTTTTGCAAAAAGAGGCAATTACAGTTTGTATAATTAATTGATAAAAAACGATGAGTGGATTTTTCGGTGCGGTGACAAAGGGCGAGTGTGTGGCGGACGTATTCTACGGGACGGACTACCATTCGCATTTGGGGACTAAGAGGGCCGGTATGGCGTTTTACATGGGCGACGGGGTGATCGCACGGTCGATCCACAGCCTTGAGAACGCGTATTTCCGCAACAAATTCGAGGGCGACCTGCCGAAGTTCCTGGGTTCGCACATGGGCATCGGTATCATTTCCGACACCGAATCGCAGCCCGTGACGCTCACCTCGCACCTGGGGCGTTTCTCGGTGATCACCATCGGGCGCATCAACAACCTCGAAGAGCTGGCGCAGGAACTGCTGGACCGCCGGGTGAACTTCGCCGAAATGTCGAGCGGCGACATCAATCCTACGGAATTGGTCGCCATCCTTATTTCGTCCGCCGCGTCGTTCGCCGAGGGGATCAAACTGGTGCAGGACAAGGTGAAAGGCTCGTGCAGCCTGATGGTGCTGACGGCCGACGGCATCTATGCCGCCCGCGACCGCTACGGCCGCACGCCGGTGGTCGTGGGGTGTAACGACGAAGGTTATGTGGTGGCGACCGAAAGCTCGTCATTCGCCAACCTGGGCTACCATTACGAATATGAGCTCGGCCCGGGCCAGGCCTGCCTGCTCACCGATTCGTCGATGACCGAGGTGCTTCCGGCCGGCAAACAGAAACAGATATGCTCGTTCATGTGGGTCTACTACGGCTACCCGTCGTCGTCGTACGAGGGCGAGAACGTCGAAGCGGCCCGCTACCGCTGCGGCTCGCGCCTGGCGGCCCGCGATAAGGATGTACAGGCCGACTTCGTGTGCGGCATCCCCGACTCGGGCATCGGCCATGCGGTGGGGTACAGCAACGGGGCCAAACTGCCCTATGTGCGCGCCATCGTCAAATATACCCCCACCTGGCCGCGCAGCTTCATGCCCCAGAACCAGACCACGCGCAACCTGGTGGCCAAAATGAAACTGATCCCCAACGAGGCCTTCACCCAGAATTCGCGCATGGTGATCCTCGACGACTCGATCGTGCGCGGCACGCAGCTCAAAGACAATATCATCAAGCTGGTGGAGGCCGGGGCGGCCGAGATGCACATCCGTGTGGCGTGTCCGCCGCTGATCTATCCCTGCATGTTCCTCAATTTCTCGACCTCGCGCTCGACGTTCGACCTGTTCACCCTGCGCGTGATCCGCGAACTGGAGGGCACCGAGGAGTTTTCGGACGCGCTACTGGCCGAGTATGCCGACGAGAAGAGCGAGAAACACGCGGCGATGGTCGAGGCGATGCGCCGCAGGATCGGGGCCGACTCGCTCAAATTCCAGCACCTGGCCGACCTGGTCCGGTCGATCGGCCTGCCGAAAGACGAATTGTGTACCCATTGCTGGGACAATTCCAGCTGCCATACCCTGTAAACAATGAGAATAGCCATTGTAGGTGCAAGCGGCGCCGTAGGGCAGGAGTTGCTCGCGGTGCTCGAAGCACGCCGTTTCCCGGCGGACGAGGTGGTGCTGTTCGGTTCGGGACGCAGCGCCGGACGGACGTATCAGTACCGCGGCCGCGCGCTGACCGTAAAGCTGCTGGCCCATAACGACGATTTCCGGGGGATCGACATTGCCTTCGTGTCGGCGGGCGGCGACACTTCGCGCGAATTCGAAAAGACGATCACCAGGCATGGCACGTTGATGATCGACAATTCGAGCGCTTTCCGCATGGACGCCGACGTGCCGCTGGTCGTGCCCGAGGTGAACGGCGCGGATGCTGCGAATGCGCCCCGCCGGGTGATCGCCAACCCGAACTGCACGACCATCCAATTGGTGGTGGCGCTGGCGGCGATCGAAAAGGTTGCGCATATCCGCCGCGCCCATGTGTCGACCTACCAGGCGGCCAGCGGCGCGGGGGCCTCGGCGATGGCCGAATTGGAAGAGCAGCACCGCCAAATCGTGGCCGGAGGGCCCGTAACGGTCGAAAAATTCGCCTATCAACTGGCGTTCAACGTTATCCCGCAGGTGGACACGTTCACGGAGAACGGCTACACGAAGGAGGAAATGAAGATGTACAACGAAACGCGCAAGATCATGCACTCGGACATCGAAGTGAGCTCGATCTGCGTGCGCGTGCCGGTTATGCGGTCGCATTCCGAAAGCGTGTGGGTCGAAACCGAGCGTCCCGTGTCGCCCCAGGAGGCCCGCGAGGCGTTCGCCGCGGCCCCCGGCGTGGAGCTGATGGACGACCCTGCGCGGAAAAGCTACCCGATGCCGCTGTTCCTGGCGGGCTGCGACCCGGTGTACGTGGGACGCATCCGTCGCGACATATCGAATCCCAACGGGCTGGCATTCTGGTGCGTGAGCGACCAGATCCGTAAAGGCGCCGCCCTGAACGCCGTCCAGATCGCCGAATACCTCATCCGAAACGGGTGCCTGTGATCGAACTGCGCACCGGGTCACCGCACGCGACATCCTCCGCTTCCGGATCGACCTGATAGCGCAGGCGCGGTGCGTTCCTTCTCCACAGGGTGCCCATGCTGGCCGGGGCGTTGATGCTGTGGCCGTCGGTCGCGTGCGGGGAATTCGAATCTTGTGCATTTTTCACGGGGATATTCCTACTGGCCATGCCGGGGATCGTGGTGTTGGCGGTACGTTTGTCCGCCCGCAGGCAGGTACGGCTCCATCCCGGTTCCCGCGACCCGATCTATTATCGCTTTACCGATACCGAACTCTACGAAGAATCACGCTTGGGCCATGCGACCCTTCCCTGGGGTGAGGTCTACAACTGGCAGGAGGATAAACACAGTTTCTATATCTTCATCTCGCTCGGGCAGGCGCTCATCGTGCCGAAAACGGCCCTCGCAGCTGCGGATATCGACCAACTCAGGGCGACAATGAAGGCCCGTGTGCCCCGCCGCCGGGATAATGTCCGGCTATGCAATGTCGTCATTGCGTGCGTGATGCTGGCGGTGCTGGCCATGATCTGTTTCTCTCTCTTTATCGGTTTTTAATCTCTATGGGTTAAATCTCCCGCTGTTTACAGCATTTTGCAATTACATCCTGCGGCTGCGGGGACGCGCCGTCGGCGCGGGCCGCGGGATGTAAGCCTGCCTTGCAGGCTTTCCCTCCTTCGCGCCCCGGCCATTCAAACAAGTTTGATGGCGCCCGGCTTGACGTCGGTTGGCAGTTGCTGCAGGCAACTGCACTTTAATACTCCGTAGCTTCAGTTACCCATGTTGCCATGGGTTTCCTCCCCGCGGCCCGGCATAACTCAGGTAAACCTGGTTCTGCCTCCGCCCGCAGCGTCGGTTGCTGCGGGGTTGTTTATTATCGTAAAGGTCATTTTATGCAGCCATGCTTTTTCCTCCTTGGGGCCGGCGGGATCGACCGCTGGCGGGGTATGACCTCGGTCGCCAGGAGGCCAACAGCCCGTCGAATTCGCTGAACCGACGCCAGGCCGGGCGCTGTCAGGCTTTGCTTGAATGGCTGGGGCGCGAAGTTAATTTCCTCGTCCTGCAGCCAAAACGGCGAGCGCCTCCCTTTTTAGTCACTTATGGTGTCTGACGGTCGAAGTTATTCGCTTCGCTCATGAGATTCCGTCGTCGCTCGGCATAGCCCGAACAAGTTCTGCTCTGCCCTCGCTCCCAGGAACGTTGAGCGTGCGCCGTTTCTTGACGCCTGCGGACTTCGGAATTTCCGGGCGCGAATTCTCCGAGGGCCGCCGCCTGCCGTAAGAAAACCAGTAATAGTCCTTATCGACTTGTTTTCCGGGTCGATTTTTACCGGCTGAACCGCACGGCGCGGATCGTGGTGCGCGGCAGGCCGGATTCTTTCTCGACGATGCCGGTCAGCACATCGGCCGCATCGTGCCAGCGGTTGGCGCGGAACGTGCGGCGGTAGGTCGTCAGGTGGCGGTGCAGTTCCGGCCAGCGTTGCGCCCAGCCGTGCGGCATCCGCACCATTTGCAGTACCGTGGGGGCGTTCGACAGGATGCGCGCCTCCTTGTTGCCCGACTGGTGGAACCACCCGACCGCCACCGACGGCAGGGCACGGGCTATGGCGCGTGCGAATCCCCGGCCGCCGTTGTTGCTCTCGACCCAGGCCACGCGGGTGCCGTTGCGGGCGAGCATCCCGGGTACGGTGCGCTCGGTCACTTCCATCGGTTCGCGCGTGTAGGTCACGTCGGTCACATATAACAACCCGTCGCCGCCCGCGGCGTAGCACACCGAACAGAGGTAGTCGTCGCCCGTGTCGGCGGTGTCGGTGTAGGAGGCCGTCTTGACAATGGCATCGGGCAGCGTATCGTACGTGGCGAAGCGGTCGCCGTAAAGCAATCCGGCCGCCGTCGAAGGACGGCCCTGGTAGAGCGCCTCGAAACTCACCGCATCGAACAGGCGGCGCGATTCCAGCAGTGCCGCGCTGTGGCGGCCGGGCCAGAGGGCTTCGCCGTGGGCGCGGGGGTCGACAGCGGTCGGCGGCGAGGACTTCAGCGCTTCGAAATTCAGGTGCAGCCACCCTTCGGGCGGGGCGTCCAACTGCGACCAGTCGGTCAGCGGCGTCACCTTTTCGCGTGAAGATATGTAGCCGATCAGGTCCTCTTCATGCCAGCGCGTAAAGACGATCAACTCGCGCGAGAGGTTGTGCTGGCGTGTGCGCACCACCGAGGTGTACCACTCGCGGCAGTTCTCGCGCACCACGGGCGAGTTGGCCTCCATCGCGTCCTTGTACAGGTCGTCCAGGATGAACACGTCGACGCTGTTGCCCGTCAGCGTGCCTTCGCGGCCTACGGCAAAGATTCCCCCGGCCGCACCTTCCACGTCGAACTGCCCGGCCGTGCGCGTATAGCCTGCGGCGGTGCGGCTTTTGGGGATGGCGGTACGGGGGAAAAGGCCGGCATAGCGCGGCGAGGCCAGCAGGCGCTGCACCTGGCGGTTGAAGCGCGAGGCGAGCGAGGCGTTGTACGACGCGATGGCGATGCGCAGGTCGGGGTCGGCCCCCAGCAGCCATGCGGGCAACATCACCGAAGCGGCCAGCGACTTGCCGTGCTGCGGGGGCACGGAGACGATCAGCCGCCGGATGTCGCCCCGTGCGAAACGTTCCAGCACACGGTAGTAGGCCGCATGGAACGGCGTGAGCGACAGCCTGGGCTGCACATACGGCACGAAATCGGTGAAATTGCGCCGGGCCAGTTCGGCCAGCACCGCCTCGCGTCCGGCTTTGCGCAGCGCGGGGTCGGCGTCGAGCACTCCGAGCGCCTCCGTTTCGGTCAGTCCGCTACTTGTCATCGCCGCGAAAATGGTTCATATTCTCATACGCAGGTTTTTCGTGATCCGGCATGGTCCGGATACCTCCGGCATTGCCCTCGCTACTCAAAACGTTCAGCAATCCGCGCAGCACTTCGTCCGGCACCTCCCTGAACGGCCTTTCGCCCGGGATGTCGGCGGATGGCGAGGGCTTGGCCTGCCAGCGGGCGCCGTCGAGGTTGGTCAGCGCGAAGACGATGGCCTCCATGTCGGGCGGGTTCTGCTTGCGGGTGACGACCTGGTTCTTCAGGGTGCGCGCGCCGTCGGGGCCGATGTCGTAGGTGCTCTTCACCTCGCAGGTCACATAGCCGCCCGCACGTTTGCCCAGCCCTGCCGCCGCCTTGTTGCACAGGCGTTTGGCGGGAGTGGTCGGTCCGGGTTTTACGGCCTGCCTGCGGCGGGGGGCGAGGGTCGGCGCGGGGGCTTGGTTCTTCGGTAATTTTTCCATGGTTTCAGGGTTAAATCGGTGGATCTTTGCAGAGCGGGCAGGAGTCGAACCTGCATGGTGTGGATGTGCGTCGCCGCCGGGGTTGTGGAGCGTCCTCCGGACGGGGTGGTTGGGGCGGCGCGGGAAAGGGGCGGGCGTCCCCGCAGGCAGGCCGGGTTTCCCTTTCCACAGGCATTTTCTGAGGCTAAGACGGCGGCTGGGGGAACCGCGCTTTCGGCGCGTGCCGCCGGCTTAGGCATTTTGCAAACAGAATGCGCCTTTTCCGATCTCTTCGGATTGCATTGACCGTTCTGCCATCCGCTCTGGTTTTTTAGATTTTGTATGCAGTCTGCGGCCGGCGGGGGTGCCTCCCGGCACCCGGAAGGCTGGTGACCTGCGCCTCGTGAGGTTCGGCATGTGGTTACGCCCCGGAATTCGGCCCTCCGCGCGGGGTGGCTGCGGGCTGACGGCCTTCTGCGAAGGCCGGATATTTAAAATAAAGGTTCGAGGTATCGGCGCAATTCGTGCCAGCAGAAATCGGTGAGCACTTCGCCGTCGGGCTGCACGAGGTGGAATTCCCACCAGACGGGCACGATGTCGGCGATGCTCTCGCCGCGGCGGTAGATGAGCAGGGTGGCGGTCAGCCGGGAGCAGAACTCTTCGGTGTCGTATTCCGCCGTGCCGTTGAAAAACCCGTCGCAGCCGATCATCCCGATGAGCTGGCGGGCCATTTGATGGTAAATGTCCTGGTCGATGGTAAACATTTCAGTTGGGGTTTTGCGTAAGAGTTTGTCCGGGGGTTTTACCGAAGGTATTTTTTACATATTTTTCCGGCGGGTTGCCGGGGCATATCGGAAATATGACCCCAAAGCCGCCGGGAAAATACGCCTGAACGATGAAGGAAAGAACAAGGGTAGAATTTCCGGACAAATTCAAAAGTAGGCTCCGGCAAAGCCTTTGTCATTCTATGAAGTTAAAAAATCGCACTCGCATTTGGTAGATATGAATAAATTATTTAACTTTGCGGTACAAACATATATTCAAAAATTGAACTTTCCAAATATTTTGGTCAGATTTTTTAACTTTTCATTATGGAGAGCCGCATAAGATTGATCCGCAACGAATTAAAAATGACCCAGGAGGCGCTGGCCTCGCGGATGGGGATCGGCAAGAGCGCGCTGTCGATGATCGAGACGGGGCGTGCAGCCCTCTCGGAGCGCAACAAGAACATCCTGATGCAGGAATTCGGCGTGAATCCCGACTGGCTCGACACCGGCAAAGGCCCCATGTTCGACCCCATCGCCAGCGTAAACCCGCTGGCGGAGGGCCACGGGCGTTCCTATCCGAGCCAGAGCGTGCCCATCTACGACATCACTGCCACGGCGGGCCTGGTGCCCCTGTTCTCCGACCGTTATGCCCACCAGCCGGTCGATTACATCCACATCCCTAACCTGCCCAAGTGCGACGGGGCGGTCTACGTGGTGGGCGACAGCATGTATCCGCTCATCAAAAGCGGCGACATCGTGCTCTACAAGCAGATCAACGACATCGAGAACAATATTTTCTGGGGCGAGATGTACCTGCTCTCGATCGACGCCGAGGGCGAGGAGTACATCATGGTCAAGTACATCCAGAAGTCGGAGCGTCCGGGCTATATCAAACTCGTCAGCCAGAACAAGTACCACGCCGACAAGGAGGTCGAATTGACCCGCGTGCGCGCCATGGCGCTCATCAAGGCCAGCATACGCATGAATTCGATCAAATAGGGCGCCGGTGCATTTTGTACACTGCTTTCCGGGTATTTTTACGACAAAGTAACAGGTTTTCACTTACGGCAGGTTTTTTGATGCGGACCGACGGGTTCCGTTGCATTCCGTCGAAACGTGCGTAGGGTTAGAAGTACGCCCCTGGCATCAGGAGAGGTCGGTTCCTTTGGATGATTAACCTGAATCGCAGTTATATGCAGCCAGCCGGTAAAGCAAACAAGGTCCGGAGGAGGGTGATGTCTTTCCTGACCCGCAATCTCGGCCGGGACAAATACAAAACCAGGCCGATCCGCCCGGAGGCGATCCGGCGCGTATTGATCAGCCGGCCCAATGGGCGACTGGGTAACCAGGTATTGATCACCCCCCTGCTGCAGGAGGTTTCCGGACTGTTTCCCGGATGCCGCATCGACCTCTTCGTAAAGGGTGGGGTGACCCATGAACTGTTCCTGAACGATCCCGATATAGACCGCATCATCAAACTTCCCAAAAAACCGTTCAGGAATCTGGCTTCATACCTGCGTACCTGGGTCGCGTTGGGAAGCCGCCGGTATAACGTAGCCATCAACGCCGTCGAAGGTTCGTCGTCGGGACGCTTGTCCGTCTTCCTGGCCAGGGCCGACTACAAGTTCTATAACGATCCCGTGGAAGAGTTGCGGTCTGCTTATTCCGATTATACCCACATGGGGAAGAATCCGGTGTACAATCTGCGACATGCTTTGCGGCAGGACGGCATGGCCGGCCTGATGGACCGCCCCATGCCGTCCCTGGACATTAAACTCACCCGGGAAGAGTTACGCGACGGGGAAAAAGTTCTTCGGGACCTCACGGGCAATGACAGGAAAACGATCTGTATTTACACCTTTGCCACGGGCGGCAAGTGTTACCCCGAAGCGTGGTGGCGGGAAATCTATGGCACGTTGAAAAGCCGGTACGGTGCGGACTACAACATCGTCGAAGTGCTTCCCGTGGAGAACGTATCGCAAATCGGATTCTCCGCACCCACGTATTACAGCAAAGACCTTCGGCAGATCGCCGCCGCCGTCGCCCATGCCGAACTGTTCTTGCTGGCCGATTGCGGTATCATGCACCTGGCGAGCGCCGCCCCTGCTTCCGTCATCGGCCTGTTCGCCGTCACGGACATCGCTAAGTACCAGCCCTATGGACGCCGGAATATGGCCATAGATACCCGTACGGCAGGCGTGGACGACGTCATGGAGGCGGTCGGACAGGTCCTTTCCCTTCCTTCGCCCGTCGACCTCAAACAAGCTTGCCGGATGCCGGTAATGTCAACTTAATTCCGTAAATTCGTCCCGGAGTATTCCGGGTGTATCGCCTGTGCGTTCCGGTGTGAAACGCGACAATCCGGAATTGCCGCCCCTTTCGCCCGGTGCCGTAACTAACGTGGGTTCGATGAATTTAAACCCCGCCCATATTGCTGTATACTACATGTTTATGTGCTTGTTTGGACTCGTCGGACCCCACGTTAGGCAAATGCCGCAGGCATTTGCAAGGCCCGATCATCTCACCCAGCCCTCTCCTGACCGTAGGAGAGGGCTATGCAAACAGCACAAGCGCTGTTTGTTCAAAGGTAAATGTATGTAAAACAAATATTTGAAGTTCGCCGAATTCGGCGAACTCACGTTAACTACTACTGACAATTCTGGAAATGAACGTAAAAATAGCCCCCGGCTGGAAGGAATTGCTGGCCGACGAGTTCGAAAAGCCTTATTTCGGGCAACTCGTGGAGTTTGTAAAGCAAGAGTATGCCGCGCATACCGTCTACCCTTCCGGACGTAACATGTTCCGGGCGTTCGACCGCTGCCCGCCCGACCGGCTCAGGGTCGTCATCATCGGGCAGGACCCCTATCACGGTCCCGGCCAGGCCAACGGGCTGTGCTTCTCGGTGAACGACGGGGTGAGGTTCCCGCCCTCGCTGCGCAATATTTTCGAGGAGGTGCACAACGAAACCGGTGCGCCCGTCCCGGCGAGCGGCAACCTCGACCGCTGGGCCGACCAGGGGGTGCTGTTGCTGAACGCCGTGCTGACCGTGCGGGCGCACGAAGCCGCATCCCACGCCGGCCGCGGCTGGGAGGAATTCACCGACGCCGTGGTGCGCAAACTCAACGACACACGCACGGGGCTGGTCTATCTGCTCTGGGGGGCTTACGCCCAGCGCAAAGGGGCGTTGGTCGATCCGGGACGCAACCTGGTGCTGCGATGCGCCCACCCGTCGCCGTTTTCGGCGCACAGCGGCTTTTTCGGTTGCGGCCACTTCACGGCGGCCAACGATTACCTGGTGAAAGAAGGTCGCGGGCCGGTAGTGTGGTAGGGGCCGGCATGCGGAATTCCACCGGAGGCGTACGAGTTGTCCGATAGGTTTGCCGCCCTTCTCGCCGGATGCCCGGCGGGATGAATTGCGGATGGTCTGCATGGCCGCCCCGCCCAATGCGGGCCGGGTGGCGCCTGCGCCATGCGGACGGGCCACGCTCTCGTCTTGGACTATCCGGCGCCATTGCCGGAATGCGGCGGTTGCCCCGGTTTTCCCCTCCGGGGTTGCGGGTTTACGCCGGGGTCGCGAAAGTTGTGGCCATCAGGAGGGCGTTAAGGATGATGCCCCCATCACGCAGGCATGTCCATGTCCGCTGTTTCTACCTGTATCACTGGAAACGGAACTCCACCGGCAGGGTGAACCGTACGCATACCGGTTCGCCGTCGACCATGCCCGGGGTCCATTTGGGCGAACGGCGCATCACGCGCATCACCTCGTTGCTCAGGGTTAGGTGCGGGCTGCTGGCCACATACATACGCCCGACGCTGCCGTCCTTCTCGACTACAAAATAGATCGTCACACGCCCTTGCTTATCGTTCATCTGGGCCAGAGGGGGGGGTATTGGACCCGCTGCGCCACCCATGTACGGAACGCATTGAGGCAATCCGGGTCGTCCATGAATTTCGGCATGACTTCGATGCGGCCTGTCTTTTCCATGCCGGTCGAGTCTTTCCATTGTTCGGCCCTGGCGTCCAGATCGTCGTAATATGCCTTGTAGTCGACCGACCCGAAACGGAACGTGGCCTGGATGTGGGAATGCACCGTTTGGCCATTTTGCCGGGCGGGTTTCCATCGCGGGGATTTCCATATCTGTTTTTTGATACGGTCGCTCAGTTCCTCGTCGTCGGTATAGAGCAGGATGACCTGGCCGATATGGCCCGTACTCGTGATCAGGATCTGGTAGATGGCCTGCGTGATTACTCCGTCGGGGTCGGGCAGGCCGGTCAGCCTGGCGGTGACCCATTCGGTGAATCCGGCGCCCGATTTGTCGAGGAACTCCGCCGGACGGTCCTGGGCCTGCACGGCGAAAGCCGTCCAGGCCGAAAACAGCGTTGCGAGAATGGCCTTTCTCATAATTATGAAACAGGTTAGTGTCCAAATATACGATCTCTTTTGCATTTTTCGAAGCGGGTATTACCTTTGCCGTGTAATAAAAATCGCAGGATATGTTTTTGGAAAACGCCAGCAAGGCGGGCTGGATCGAGGTGATCTGCGGGTCGATGTTCTCGGGCAAGACCGAGGAGCTGATCCGCCGCTTGAAACGCGCCAAATTCGCCAACCAGAAGGTCGAGATCTTCAAACCCCGGTTGGACGTACGCTATTCCGCCGGGGACGTGGTGTCGCACGATGCGAATGCGATCCGCTGCACGCCGGTCGACTCGTCGGGCAACATCGTGCTGTTCGCGGGCGACGTGGATGTGGTGGGCATCGACGAAGCGCAGTTCTTCGACGCCAATATCGTCGGAGTGTGCCGCAACCTGGCCGACAGCGGGATCCGGGTCATCGTGGCGGGCCTCGACACCGACTACCTGGGCAAGCCGTTCGGCCCGATGCCCGCGCTGATGGCTACGGCCGAATACGTCACCAAGGTACATGCGATCTGCGTGCGCTGCGGCAACCTTGCGAACCATTCCCACCGCCTGGATGCCGACGACCGCCTGGTTGTGCTGGGCGAAAAAGACACCTACGAGCCGCTTTGCCGCCACTGTTTCAATCAATCGAGATAATCACGGGGTATTCCGCCGCGGCGAAATGCCCTATCCGCGGTCCGGAGCTTTGCGCCGCCCCACGCAGCCGCGAACATAACCATCCAATGCTATGACCCGATTCGAAAATACCCCGGCCGCGCCCGGAACCGCAACTGCCCCTGCCCCGAAAAGAAAACGGGGCGCGGGGCGGATCATACTGATCGTATTGCTGTTCGCCGTGGCGGGCTATGCGGGCTGGAGCGCCTGGGACATCTACATGACCCCCGACCGCAACCTGCGCCAGATCTACCTGATCCCGCACGACGCGGCAGTGATCATCCAGACGGACGATCCGGTGGGCGACTGGAAACGCCTGAGCGCCGGCGAGCCGTGGAAATGCCTGCAACAG